>NZ_JAFNNA010000012.1:0-91148 GCF_026536965.1 Gilliamella sp. B2911
AACAGGCAACCTGGCCAACCTATCTTTTAAATTCGTCTAAGTCCAGCACCCAGTTTAAATTTTTCACTAAAACTTATTTTTCCACTCAATCAAGTGAAATTATGCGAATTTTCGCGCGATCGCTTCCGCGATCCTTTTTCGGATCCTGTTTTCGATCCTTCCGTTTTTTCAAATTATCCCGGCAGACTGTTTTTTTCTTGGCCTTTTTCCTTCCTTTTTCGGGTCACGCATTAACTTCACAGACAACTGCAAATCAGATACAGGGTACTCCGCCTTATCTGACTTTCGACGGTGGTCGTACTCGTGTGGTTGATGCTAACGGTTTGCTTGGGATTACGCTATCTAACGGAGCTAATTACACGCCTTCTAACAATTCATCATCTACAACCCCAATCGTCTTGCCCGTTGTGGGTCAGAGTTTTGCTGATATTCGTATGTTCGTTCCTACTGATACTAATTCAGTCGCTTTGAGTTCTCTTATCGGTCCACCTAATAATTATTGGGGGGATGATGATGGAGATTCTGGCGTTAGTGCTACTGGTCGTTTAAGTTTATCTATCGTCGATAAAAACAATGAATCGGTATCACGTAGTACCGTTCCAACAATTTGTAAGGCACCTTATAAGGTTAAGTTATCCAGTACTGATGGTACATTATCTACTCGTTACGGATTTCCTAATCGTAGTACTTTCAGTGCAAGTAATGTGACTTATTACGTCAATCCTAAGGCTTCGCCAGTGGTTTGTTTTGCCAGACCGGATATGTACTATAGTACAGGTCAATATGCTGGCCCTGCTTTAATGTGGGCCCCAGCTAAGGGTTTTCTCACACAAAAAACAGACCCTCGCTATTACGGTCAAAACTTTCCTACAACTGGTGCTAATGGATTGTACTTTGATTTACTCATTAGTGGTAGTAGTCAGCCATTGTCTTGGTCTCCTGTTTCTCTGGGTGGTATTACAGTCACAATGTCTAATCCTACTGCTACAAGCGTTCGTGTTACTTTAACTGGTCCTTACGCTACCGAATCCCAGCATAATTCTAGAAATCCTGGTCCTATTTCTAAACCTACTTTGCCTCAGACCTTCGAGTTGGTCGGTCGTGATACTAATGGTACTCCAGTCGTCAAATATGGTTTTACTTTAAAGCAGTGGTTCGTGAACCGTGGTTCTAAGCGGGACTATTATTCTAGTACATTATCTTGGTGTAATAGTCTTGGTTATCGTCTTGTTAAGGTAAAGGATTTAACCAACGTATATTGTCCTAACAACGGTTCTGACTGTTACGGTTCAGTCGGCGCCACCCCTTCCTCGCCGGGTAATCATATAATGCGTCATATAGATGCAGGTTTTTTCACGGAGTGGGGTCGTATGGGTGATTACTCTAGCGTTGGCTTCGTCAACAATTGGTACTGGACTAGTGACCCGATTGGTATTTTCCAGTTTGCCGTGAGCACGAACAACGGTTGCGTGTTTGGTGACCACTTCTACAGCGGCTACGACTACGGGCTTTGTGCCTATCCTTAGTTCTTATTCCTTCGTCCTTAATCCTTAGGGCGGGGGTGGGGGGGATAAAAAATAGTATTAAGCAATTAAAAGCAAGCTACGAGTCAACGTCGTTTAGCCATAAAAAAAGCGATTTTGCGGCTAAGCGACGCTTCAATTACCCGCTTCGGCGGGTTTATTTTTGAGGTATTTTATCTCAAAAAAAATTTGAGAAGCGGGGTTTTTGGGGTTCAAAATTTCACTTAAAAAGTTTTAAATGATCAAACTTACTAAATTTCTAATTCTAAGCCCTAAAATAAAATTTCCGATGATCTTTAATCATATTTTCAATGATTTGTAATGATAATATATCCAATTAAAACAATAGTTAATCAATTATAATTTAGATCCTTTTTAGATCCTATTTACAAAAGTTAACATAAATGAGCGAAAAAAAGTGTTGCATCGTGTTTTTCCAATCACTATACTTTTTACACGGTTTTAGCTAATAGGCTAAAATTTGACAGAAAAGTATAAAATTGTAAATTAATCAAAAAATTACTTGACAGGATAGTCTAAAATGCAATATAATTTTCAACAGCCAACAGCCAACAGCCAACCTGCCAAACCTATCTTTTAAATTCGTCTAAGTCCAGCACCCAGTTTAATTTTTTCACTGAAACTTATTTTTCCACGCAATCAAGTGAAATTCTGCGAATTTTCGCGCGATCGCTTCCGCGATCGCTTCCGCGATCCTCTTCTCGATCTTTTTTCCGATCGTTTTCCGGATCCTGTTTCAGATCCGGTTTTCGATCCTTCCGTTTTTCTAAATTATCCCGGCAGATTGTTTTTTTCGTGGTCTTTTTCCTTCCTTTTTCGGGTCACGCATTGACATCACAGACAACAGCAAATCAGATACAGGGCACTCCTCCTTATCTGACTTTCGACGGTGGTCGTACACGTGCAGTTGATACTAATGGTCTGCTTGGGATTACACTATCTAACGGAGCTAATTACACGCCTTCTAACAATTCATCATCTACAACCCCAATCGTCTTGCCCGTTGAGGGTCAGAGTTTTGCTGATATTCGTATGTTCGTTCCTACTGATACTACTTCAGTCGCTTTGAGTACACTTATCGGTCCTCCTAATAATTATTGGGGGGATGATGATGGTGATTCTGGCGTTAGTGCTACAGGTTCTTTAAGTTTATCTATCGTCGATAAAAACAATCAGTCTGTATCACGTAATTCCGTGTTAACAATTTGTAACGCACCTTATAGGGTTACGTTATCCAGTACTAACGGCACATTATCAACTCGTTACGGATTTCCTAATCGTAATACTTTCAGTGCCCGTAGTGAGACTTATTACGTTAATCCTAAGGCTGAGCCGGTGGTTTGTTTCGCCAGACCTAATTTGACTTTTGGTAGAGATGATTTTGCTGGTCCGTCTTCAATGTGGGACCCTGCTAAGGGTTTTCTCACTCAAGAAACAGACCCGTCACTTTACGGTAGAAACTTTCCTACAACTGGTGCTAACAAACTGTACTTTGATTTACTCATTAGTGGTAGTAGTCAACCATTGTCTTGGTCTCCTGTTTCTCAGGGTGGTATCACAGTCACAATGTCTAATCCTACTGCTACAAGCGTACGCGTTACTTTAACTGGTCCTTACGCTACTCCATCCCAGATTAGTTCAGCCAATCCTGGTCCTCTTTCCACTATTTCTTTGCCTCAGACCTTCGAGTTGGTCGGTCGTGATAGTAATGGTACTCCAGTCGTCAAATATGGTTTTACTTTGAAGCAGTGGTTCGTCCACCGAGGTTCTAAGGATGACGCTTATTCTAATACCTTATCTTGGTGTAATAGTCTTGGTTATCGAATGCCTAGCGTAAAGGATTTAACCAACGCATCTTGTTCTGGTAACGGTTCAAACACTCACTGTCGTGGTTTAGTCGGCGCCACCCCTTCCGCACCCCATAATGGTTACATGCGTCATATAGGTTCAGGTTTTTTCACGGAGTGGGGCAAAATGGATGATTATTCAGGCGTTGGATTCAAATACTTTTATTACTGGACTAGTGACCTGGCTGGTAGTAGCTGGTTTATCGTCGCCGCGGACAGCGGGTCTGTGGATTGGTATTACCTCTACCACTCCGGGCTTTGTGCCTATCCTTAGTTCTTATTCCTTCGTCCTTAATCCTTAGGGCGGGGGTGAGGGGTGATAAAAAATAGTGTTGAGTCATTAAAAGTAAGCTGACTCAAGGAGTCAACGTCGTTTAGCCATAAAAAAAGCGATTTTGCGGCTAAGCGACGCTTCAATTACCCGCCTCGGCGGGTTTATTTTTGAGGCGATTTTATCGCAAAAAAAGTTGAGGAACGGGGTTTTTGGGGTTTTAAATTCTGCAATGTTGTCTCAAATAAATAATTCCGCTTTAAGCTGTGGCGTTTTTTAGTAGCTGTATTTTTCCATTAAAAAAAGTTGAGGAGCGGGGTTTTTAGGGGTTCAAAATTCGCTTTGAAATATTGTCTAAAATAAATAATTCCGCTTTAAGTTGTGACGTTTTTTAGTGGCCGTTTTTTACATCAAAAAAAGTTGAGGAGCGGGGTTTTTGGGGTTCAAAATTCGCTTTGAAATATTGTCTAAAATAAATAATTCCGCTTTAAGCTATGGAGTTTTTTAGTGGCCGTTTTTTGCATCCAAAAAAGTTGAGGAACGGGGTTTTTGGGGTTCAAAATTCGCTTTGAAATATTGTCTAAAATAAATAATTCCGCTTTAAGCTATGGCGTTTTTTAGTGGCCGTTTTTTGCATCCAAAAAAGTTGAGGAACGGGGTTTTTGGGGTTCAAAATTCGCTTTGAAATATTGTCTAAAATAAATAATTCCGCTTTAAGCTATGGCGTTTTTTAGTGGCCGTTTTTTGCATCCAAAAAAGTTGAGGAGCGGGGTTTTTGAGGTTTTAAATTTCACTTAAAAAGTTTTAAATGATCAAACTTACTAAATTTCTAATTCAAAGCCCTAAAATAAAATTTCGAGGATCTTTAATCATTTATTTAAAGATTTGTAATTGTGATATCTTTAATTAAAACAATAGCCAATCAATTATAATCTAGATCCTTTTTAGATCCTATTTACAAAAGTTAACGTAAATGAGCGAAAAAAAGTGTTGCATCGTGTTTTTCCAATCACTATACTTTTTACACGGTTTTAGCTACGAGGCTAAAATTTGATATAAAAGTATAAAATTACAAATAAATCAAAAAATTACTTGACAAGGTAGTCCAAAATGCATTATAATTTTCAACAGGCAACAGGCAACAGGCAACCTGGCCAACCTATCTTTTAAATTCGTCTAAGTCCAACTCCCAGCTTAATTTTTTCACTGACGCTTATTTTTCTACTCAATCAAGTGAAATTCTGCGAATTTTCGCGCGATCGCTTCCGCGATCCTCTTCTCGATCTTTCTTCCGGTCGTTTTTCGGATCCTCTTTCAGATTTCGATCCTTTTCCGAATTATCCCGGCAGATTGTTTTTTTCGTGGTCTTTTTCCTTCCTTTTTCGGGTCACGCATTGACATCACAGACAACTAGGAATGCGATACAGGGTAGTGCACCTTATCTGACTTTCGACGGTGGTCGTACTCGTGCAGTTGATGCTAACGGTCTGCTTGGGATTACGCTATCTAACGGAGCTAATTACACGCCTTCTACCAATCCTTCATCTTCTTCAAGACCAATCGTCTTGCCCGTTGAGGGTCAGAGTTTTGCTGATATTCGTATGTTCGTTCCTGCTGATACTAATTCAGTCGAATTAAGTACACTTATCGGTCCTCCTAATAATTATTGGGGTGATGATGATGGTGATGCTGACGTTACTGCTACAGGTTCTTTAAGTTTATCTATCGTCGATAAAAACAATCAGTCTGTATCACGTAATTCCGTGTTAACAATTTGTAACGCACCTTATAGAATTAAGTTATCTAGTACTAACGGTACATTATCAACTCGTTACGGCGTTCCTAATCGTAGCACTTTCAGTGCCCGTAATGAGACTTATTACGTCAATCCTAAGGCTGGGCCGGTGGTTTGTTTCGCCAAACCAAGTACGTATCAATATGATTCTAGCCAAAATGGTCCAGCTTCAATGTGGGACCCAGCTAAGGGTTTTCTCACTCAAGAAACAGACCCGTCACTTTACGGTAGAAACTTTCCTACTACTGGTGCTAACAAACTGTACTTTGATTTACTCATTAGTGGTAGTAGTCAGCCATTGTCTTGGTCTCCTGTTTCTCATGGTGGTATCACAGTCACAATGTCTAATTCTACTGCTACAAGCGTACGTGTTACTTTAACTGGTCCTTACGCTACCACATCCCAGCAAAGTTCATCCAATCCTGGTCCTATTTCGAAACCTACTTTGCCTCAGACCTTCGAGTTGGTCGGTCGTGATACTAATGGTGCTCCAGTCGTCAAATATGGTTTTACTTTGAAGCAGTGGTTCGTCTACCGTGGTTCTGTGAAGAAAAATTATTCTAATACTTTATCTTGGTGTAATAGTCTTGGTTATCGAATGCCTCGCGTAAGTGATTTAACCAATGCATCTTGTCCTAACTTCTCTTCTTATAACTGTCGTGGTTCTGTCGGCGCCACCCCTTCCTCGCTGTATAATTGGTCTATGCGTCATATAGGTTCAGGTTTTTTCACTGAGTGGGGTCGTATGATCGATTATTCAGGCGTTGGCTTCCGCAGCGATTGGCACTGGACTAGTGACCCGAATGGTAGTTACCGGTTTGTCATGGACACACTCAACGGTACCGTGGATTCGGACTACAACCACAGCCTCCGCTCCGGACTTTGCTCCCATCCTTAGTTTTTATTTCTTCGTCCTTAATCCTTAGGGCGGGGGTTGGAGTGATAAAAAATAGTATTAGGTGATTAAAAGCAAGCTGACTCAAGGAGTCAACGTCGTTTAGCTATAAAAAGCGATTTTACGGCTAAGCGACGTTTGAATTACCCGCCTCGGCGGGTTTATTTTTTAGGTATTTTATCTCAAAAAAATTGAGGAACGGGGTTTTTGGGGTTAAAAATTCTGTTTTGAAACATTTTCTCAAATAAATAATTCCGCTCTAAATTATGGCGTTTTTTAGTGGCCGTTTTTTCCATCAAAAAAAGTTGAGGAGCGGGGTTTTTGGGGTTTTGAATTTCACTTAAAAATTATTAAATGCTCAAAATCACTAAATTTCTAATCCAAAGCCCTAAAATAAAATTTTTGAGGATCAATCGCTCTAATTCTAAAGATTTGTAATTGCAATATCTATAATTAAAACATCAATTAACTAATTATAATTTAGATCCCTTTCAGATCTTATTTACAAAAGTTAACGTAAATGAGTGAAAAAAAGTGTTGCATCGTGTTTTTCCAATCACTATACTTTTTACACGGTTTTAGCTACAAGGCTAAAATTTGACAGAAAAGTATAAAATTGTAAATTAATCAAAAAATTACTTGACAGGATAGTCTAAAATGCATTATAATTTTCAACAGCCAACAGCCAACAGCCAACCTGCCAAACCTATCTTTTAAATTCGTCTAAGTCCAGCACCCAGTTTAAATTTTTCACTGAAGCTTATTTTTCTACTCAATCAAGTGAAATTCTGCGAATTTTCGCGCGATCGCTTCCGCGATCCTCTTCTCGATCTTTTTTCCGATCGTTTTCCGGATCCTGTTTCAGATCCTGTTTTCGATCCTTTTCCCAATTATCCCGGCAGATTGTTTTTTCCGTGGTCTTTTTCCTTCCTTTTTCGGGTCATGCATTGACATCACAGACAACTAGGAATGCGATACAGGGTAGTGCACCTTATCTGACTTTCGACGGTGGTCGTACACGTGCAGTTGATACTAATGGTCTGCTTGGGATTACACTATCTAACGGAGCTAATTACACACCTTCTACCAATCCTTCATCTTCTTCAAGACCAATCGTCTTGCCCGTTGAGGGTCAGAGTTTTGCTGATATTCGTATGTTCGTTCCTACTGATACAAATTCAGTCGCTTTGAGTTCTCTTATCGGCCCTCCTAATAATTATTGGGGTGATGATGATGGAGATTCTGGTGTTACTGCTACAGGTTCTTTAAGTTTATCTATCGTCGATAAAAACGGTCAATCGGTATCACGTAATACTGTGTTAACGACATGTAATGGTTCTGCACCTTATAGGGTTACGTTATCTACTACTGACGGTACATTATCTACTCGTTACGGATTTCCTAATCGTAGTACTTTCCGTGAAAGTAGTGTGACTTATTACGTCAATCCTAAGCCTGATTCATCAGTTTGTGTTAGATTTGCTCGGCCTAACTTAAGGTTTGGTAAGCTTGGTGCAGATAGGGATCACCCATCTTGGGATTATGCTGGTCCGTCTTGGATGTGGGACCCTTATAAAGGTTTTATCCCTCAGTCAACTGACCCGTCACGTTACGGTAGAAACTTTCCTACTACTGGTGCTAATGGATTGTACTTTGATTTAGATATTAGTGGTAGTAGTCAGCCATTGTCTTGGTCTCGTGTTTCTCAGGGAGGTATCACAGTCACAATGTCTAATCCTACTGCTACAAGCGTTCGTGTTACTTTAACTGGTCCTTACGCTACCGAATCCCAGATTAATTCATCCAGTCCTATTCCTATTTCTAAACCTACTTTGCCTCAGACATTCGAGTTGGTCGGTCGTGATAGTAATGGTACTCCAGTCGTCAAATATGGTTTTACATTGAAGCAGTGGTTCGTGAACACTGGTTCTGTGAAGAAAAATTATCCTAATACATTATCTTGGTGTAATAGTCTTGGTTATCGTCTTGTTAATGTAAAGGATTTAACCAACGCGGTTCGTACAGAATCTCCTGCTATCTCTGGCACCACCCCTTCCTCATCTGGTAATTATTACCAACGTAGAATTGGTTCAGGTTTTTTCACGGAGTGGGGTCGTATGTATGATTATTCAGGCGTTGGCTTCGGCGACACTTTTTACTGGACTAGTGCCCCGACTGGTAGTAGCCAGTTTATCGTGGGCACAGACTACGGTTTCGTGGGTTCGAACAACACCTTCTACAACGGCTTCGGACTTTGCTCCCATCCTTAGTTCTTATTTCTTCGTCCTTAATCCTTAGGGCGGGGGTGGGGGTGATAAAAAATAGTATTAGGTGATTAAAAGTAAGCTACGAGTCAACGTCGTTTAGCCATAAAAAGCGATTTTGTGGCTAGGCGACGTTTGAATTACCCGCCTAGGTGGGTTTATTTTTGAGGTGTTTTATCGCAAAAAAAGTTGAGGAGCTGGGTTTTTGAAGTTCTAAATTTCACTTAAAAATTATTAAATGATCCAAATCACTAAATTTCTAATCCAAAGCCTTAAAATAAAATTTTTAAGGATCAATCGCTATAATTTAAAAGATTTGTAATTGCAATATCTTTAATTAAAACATAAGTTAATCAAATACCGGTTAGATCCTTTTTAGATCCTATTTACAAAAGTTAACGTAAATGAGCGAAAAAAAGTGTTGCATCGTGTTTTTCCAATCACTATACTTTTTACACGGTTTTAGCTACTAGGCTAAAATTTGACAGAAAAGTATAAAATTGTAAATTAATCAAAAAATTACTTGACAGGATTGTCACATATGCATTATAATTTTCAACAGGCAACAGGCAACAGGCAACTTGGCCAACCTATCTTTTAAATTCGTCTAAGTCCAGATCCCAGTTTAATTTTTTCACTGAGGCTTATTTTTCTACTCAATCAAGTGAAATTCTGCGAGTTTTCGCGCGATCGCTTCCGCGATCCTCTTTTCGAACGTTTTTCCGATCGTTTTCCGGATCCATTTTCAGAGCCTTTTCGCGATCCTTTTTCGGATCCTGTTTTCGATCCTTTCCCAAATTATCCCGGCAGATTGTTTTTTCCGTGGTCTTTTTCCTTCCTTTTTCTGGTCACGCATTGACATCACAGACAACAGCAAATCAGATACAGGGTACTCCGCCTTATCTGACTTTCGACGGTGGTCGTACACGTGCAGTTGATACTAACGGTCTGCTTGGGATTACACTATCTAACGGAGCTAATTACACGCCTTCTACTAATTTATCATCTACAACTCCAATCGTCTTGCCGGTTGAGGGTCAGAGTTTTGCTGATATTCGTATGTTCGTTCCTACTGATACAAATTCAGTCGCTTTGAGTTCTCTTATCGGCCCTCCTAATAATTATTGGGGTGATGATGATGGTGATGCTAACGTTACTGCTACAGGTTCTTTAAGTTTATCTATCGTCGATAAAAGCGGTCAAACGGTATCACGTAGTACCGTGCCAGAGATTTGTAATTCACCTTATAAGGTTACGTTGTCCAGTACTGACGGTACATTATCTACTCGTTACGGTTTTCCTAATCATAGTACTTTCAGTGCAAGTAGTGAGACTTATTACGTCAATCCTAAGGCTGCGCCGGTGGTTTGTTTTGCTCGGCCTAGCTTGTTGTATGGTAAGCCTAATGAGAATGGTTGGGGTGTGGATTTCCAAGGCCCAGCTTCGATGTGGGCCCCTTATGATGGTTTTATCCCTCAGTCAACTGGTCCATCATCTTACGGTAGAAACTTTCCTACAACTGGTGCTAATGGATTGTACTTTGATTTAGATATTAGTGGTAGTAGTCAGCCATTGTTTTGGTCTCCTGTTTCTCAGGGTGGTATCACAGTTACAATGTCTAATTCTACTGCTACAAGCGTTCGTGTTACTTTAACTGGCCCTTACGCTACTCAATCCCAGCATAATTCATCCTATCCTGGTCGTATTTCTAAACCTACTTTGCCTCAGACTTTCGAGTTGGTCGGTCGTGATAGTAATGGTACTCCAGTTGTTAAATATGGTTTTACTTTGAAGCAGTGGTTCGTGAACCGTGGTTCTGTGGAGAAAAATTATTCTAATACCTTATCTTGGTGTAATAGTATTGGTTATCGCCTTCCTAGCGTAAGGGATTTAACCAACGCTGTTCGTACATACGATGGAGTTATCTCTGGCGCCACCCCTTCCTCACCTGGTAATTGGTACATGCGTCATATAGGTTCAGGTTTTTTCACTGAGTGGGGTCGTATGCCTGATTATTCAGGCGTTGGCTTCGTCAGCAGTTGGTACTGGACTAGTGACCCGTATGGTAGTAACCAGTTTCTCGTGAACACCCCCTACGGTGACGTGGATTGGCACCACACCTACATCGACCACTACGGCCTTTGCTCCCATCCTTAGTTTTTATTTCTTCGTCCTTAATCCTTAGGGCGGGGGTGGGGGTAATAAAAAATAGTATTAGGTGATTAAAAGCAAGCTGACTCAAGGAGTCAACGTCGTTTAGCCATAAAAAAAAGCGATTTTGCGGCTAAGCGGCAAAAATGCTGGGCACCGAGGTGGTGGTTAAAAATATTGATATTAAAGGAGTAATATAAAATGAATATTGAAGACAAAATAGCGTTAAGTAAAAGTCCGGTTCAGTTTATTGCCGAAGGTAATTTTTTAAAGCTTTATAATCAATCATTATATGTGGTTGAGCAATTATTGGGTTTTAGCTTAAAGGTAACGGCAAAGTATATAAAAAAAATTGATGAAATTATTATTTGCGGTGGATTTCCTACCCGTTCTATTACTAAACGCTACCCCAATGCCAGCCCTAATTTAACGGGGTATGAGTTATTAGGTGATTATGATTTAAGTGGTTATCAATTATGGTACCAAAAGCATTGCCAAATACCGAAGCAAAAAACACCACAATCCCTTCTCACAACATCCCAAGAGTTAAACGAACAGTTAAACGAATTCCACGATATGAATAAATCCTTAACGGTTCAGCATCTATTATTTTTACAATCATGGCAGGCAAATAAATATCCTGCTATGGTAGATAGTGCGTTTATTCAGGCGTTGAAGAATTATTTTAGTGAATTGCATTAATAGCAGAGCACACTGTGCCTGATGGCGCTATCGGATAGGATTTATCAAATCCGCTGATAGAAAAAGGCTATAAATAAGGTCAGTATTTTTTACGCAGAGCTTAATGTTAAAGGTAAATCATCCACCTCAACTAGGGTGGTTTTTTAGTTTTTATCGAAAAAAGTTGAGGAGCGGGGTTTTGGGGTTCAAAATTCTGTTATGAAATATTGTCCAAATAAATAATTCCGCTATAGCGGTGGTGCTTTTTAGAAACTCTGTTTTTCTAATCAAAAAAAGTTGAGGAACGGGGTTTTTGGGCTCCTTAATTGCTTGCAATTAGAAACTTCTGTTTTACTTTCAATTAACTGAGTTTACTTTTCCGATAATTTACTATGATATTGCCGTCGATATTCAGTGGGTGTTCGTTCGGTTTTTTTTCTAAAAATTCGACAAAAGTAGTTACTATCTTTAAAACCCGCTTCAAGCGAGATTTCTTTGACGTTTAAGTCGTAATCTTTAAGTAGTGATTTTGCGTACTCTATGCGGATATGGTTGAGATATTCATTTAAGCCAATTTTGCCTTCGTTTTTGAATAGATAGGATAAATAGTTGGGTGAGATATAAAACATTTTAGCTAGAAATTCACGGCTTATATCTTCCCGAAAATGAGTATCAATATATTGGCGTATTGCTTCGAATAAGCTGGTGGTTTTTGATGCGGTTTTTATGTCAGCATTGAGTAAATCTAGGGTGTTACTAAGCAGGCTTTGAATCAAGTAGTAGCCGGTTTGAGTTTGTGGTTGATTTTGCCAAGTCAATTCAGATAGCGCTTGAATAATAAAGGTGCCAACTCGTGGACCTCGCCTTGGTATGTTGGTTTGTGCTAGTGGAATTAATTGGTTGCCGTCCCAATAAACAATGCTGATGCCAATTTGCTGTTTGCCAAATAAGATGTTTAACCAGCTGATTGGGGTTGTGCGGATAGGTTTGTTCCAACTATTAGCGGTAATATAGAGCAGATCATTAACTTCAAGTTGTTGTGTCATTATTTTGCCATTGCTGTCAGCCCATTGCATAAGCTGTTGACCTTCTATAATCACTTCGATCCTCGGAAAATCAACTTGATAAGCATGTAGCGGTGCCGTTTGTTGGTTATTGGCAAAATAGAGGTGGTTGATTTGTTGGTTAGTGAGCTGAGTTAATACGTTTTTTAGGGTTGTGGTCATATTGTTAGTAAACCAAGTAATGTGCAGTTGGTTTAATTATAGCTTGTGGAGTTAAAGTTGAAAAATTTATTTAATTTAATGTGTTATTAATTATTATTAAAAGTGTGATCGAGATCGCATTTTGCTATTTATCGTACAAAAGTCCAGTAAATAGAAATTTTGTCTTCTAGGCTTGAGTTAAATTTTTTTTTACTATGCTACTCATCAATTAAGCATTTAATTAGGAGTGGGTATGGAATTATATTTAGATACAGCCGATGTTGCAGCGATTAAGCGTTTAGCTGCAATTTTGCCAATAAAGGGGGTTACCACTAATCCAAGTATTGTCGCTAAATCGGGTAAGCCAATTTTTGATTTGTTATCTGAATTACAAGATTTGCTGGGTTCTGATAAGTTGTTATTCGCGCAAGTGCTTTCTCATAATGCTAAAGAGATGATTAAGGAAGCTGAACAACTTCGTAAAGTCATTCCATCGATTGTGACTAAAATCCCGGTTAATGCCGAGGGGTTGATGGCGATTAAGGAGTTGACCAAGCAGGGTATTCCAACTTTAGGTACGGCCGTTTATGGTGCGGGTCAGGGCTTTTTGGCTGCGCTTGCTGGTGCAAAATATATTGCTCCTTATGTCAATCGTATTGATGCCCAAGGTGGTAATAGTAAAGATACGGTTTATGAGCTACAAGCGCTGTTAGATTTGCATTGTCCTGAATCGATGGTGTTAGCAGCCAGTTTTAGAACGCCAAGACAAGCTTTAGATTGTATGCTTGCCGGTTGTCAGTCAATTACGTTGCCGGTGGATGTGGCGGAGCTGTTTATTTCAGATCCAGCCGTCGATGCTGCTGTGGTTAAATTCGATCAGGATTGGTGTGGGGCGTTTGGGGCCTTACGCTTTTAATACTTGCTATTGATTTAGATTCCACCCATTTAGGGTGGTTTTTTTCTCTTTCCCGCGATTAAAAATTCCCCTTTTTTATACCAATTATGTTGTATGATAGTGATGCGATATTAGAGGAATAGAAGAGAACACCAAATGCACGAAAAATCAAAAAAATACATTATTAATGCTTTATTGACAGTGATTAAAGTTGAAAGGCCGTCAGAGAGTTACTTTCGGTTACATTTTAGTTGTGATAAGCCTTTAGAAGTTAATCCAAATTGGATTTGCCCTCATTTAAAGTTGTTATTTGCTGATCCTTTGACTGGCAAAATTACTTTTCCGATGTTAGATGAAAATAATAAAATTTTAGTGAGTGATAAAGTTCGACAATTTGCTCGCAGTTATAGTATTCGGGCTTATGATGAGTCGTCCAATCAAATTGTGATTGATTTTGCGATTCACGACAGCGGTTTAGCGACGGTTTGGGCTCAACAGGCAAAAGTGGGTGATCAAATCGGTATAGTTGGGACAGCAGGTAAGTTAGAATTTGATAATCAATTTTTGATTTTGATGGGTGATGTGTCTTCTTTGCCAACCATCTGTTATACCCTTGAACATTTACCTGCAAATCATAAAGCAGTTGCTTTTATTGAGGTTAATCATAAGAGCGATATCGTTGAACTGCCATCTGATTTATCTGTTCAATGGTTGATTAAAGATGCCAATCATCCTAATCAATTAGTTGATGCGGTGATGAGTTGGGATTTGGGTCAGCAGGATAATCTATTGTTTTGGGGCGGGTTAGAGTGTTCGCTTGCTCGGCAATTACGTCAGGCCATTAAAGATAAATATGTCGATTTGCAACCTAGTTCGGTCCACATTACTAGTTATTGGCGAGAAGGTTTTGCTGAAGGGGAGTTTAAACATCGAGATTAGCCATGAATATTCTTGCACATTTACATTTGGCAACGTTGGCGAATAGTTCGTTGATTGGTAATACAGTTGCTGATTTTGTTAAAGGTGATGCTTATCGACAATATCCTAAAGAGATTGCCGATGGGATTATGTTGCATCGTAGGATTGATCGTTTGATTGATAGTTTTGCTGAAGTTAAGCAAGCTAAATTGCTTTTTCGACAATCACATCAACGTGTTGCACCGATCACCTTGGATATTATTTGGGACCATTTTTTGTCAAAATATTGGGCGGAATTTAACGCTAAGCAATCTCTTTCATCATTCAATACCTTTACTAAGCGACAGATTCAGCCTTATATCGCAAATTATCCTGTTGATTATCAAGATTTTATGGGGGCAATGTGGCGTGGTGAATGGTTGGTAAATTATGCCTCGGTGGATTTTATTGGTAACGTTTTAAACGGTATGGCAAAGCGTCGACCTAAACTCTATCTATTAAGCGATACCTTTATTGATTTTGAACAAAACTATACGCCACTCAAAACATTGTTTTTCGAGCTTTATCCTAAAATGTGTTCACTTATTAAGGTATCGAATATAGTTGATTAAATGACTATCGAATCGTATTTGATTTGTTCGATAGTCATTTGTGAATTTGATTTTATTGCGGAAATATAATTTTGCCATTATCGACAGTGATTAGATTGTTACTATCTGGAGTTTGCGATATTGGGACTAGATTTTCAGCCGTTGCTTGCGGTGCTTGACCAATAATTCCACCTCTAGCTTTGGTGCGTATAACTTGACTTTCTGGTAAATTAACTTGGTTGGTTAGATTTGCCCATAACCATTCGATAGCTTCTTCACCATAATAGTCAATCGGTAATAAGGTGTTGTCAAAAGGCGCTTTGCCATCAAGATAACTCGCATTTTCAACTTCAATATAACGAAGTTGCGACTCTTTTCCTTCAACTTTACTATTTAATGCAACATAAGGTCGAGATGTGTGGTCGATAAGTTGTTTAGGGTTGTTTTTACCATGAACAATAAAGGTTTTGATTTTATTTAAATTACCTGTTGCTTGGACTTCTTCTAACCCTTTAATTACACGAGGCTCTTTTATTTTTTCTCTTAAGCAAATAGCTCCTTTAGTGCCATAATCTATTTGATGTTCAATGGTAGAACTTGAAAACCATTCACGTCGAGGCGATGTGACATCTTTATTTTCAACTAGGTCAATCGCTGTGGCATCATGGTTGGCCCAGATTGGTAATTGGCCATTAGATAATCCCCAAATTTCGGCAAAATTGACTTGTTTTAGTGGTTTTACTTCACCAGAATTAAAATAGGGGTCCTGTTGAGTACTTGCCACTGAAAAGTCACACATGTTTTCAGTTACATCATATCGACCATAGGCGCTAATATATTTATAAGGGTAGGCAATTGATTCATTAAGATAGAAATAAGGTAATTGGATGCTCATTTCAGGCTTCCAACCATAATCATACAGTTTGTTCAATGCCTCTTTCGGTGTGCCGGTTGGTAGTATGTTGGCTTGTTTTAATGCATCACAACGGTTTTGTGAAAAAAGGTATTTAGAGGCTTCAGGGACGTATTTGTCCTGCTTATTGGGTTCAATTGCCGGTATGGCACAAGGAATATAAAGTGCCCCATAGGTACTGTAATCCGGTAGTGAATGATAGGATTTGTTTTCAATAGCGCTATCTTGGCGTGGCTGAATTTGTGGATTAACAGCCACTACACCATTAATTTTTCCCATCGCATCTGATTCAGCCATTTTAAGCGCAGCTGTCGCACCATCCTCTGCTCCATAGATTAATATAAGGGTATTTGATTCGGAGAAGCTCAATTTACCAGGTTCAGGGAATAGCTCATTTAATTCATACATAGCGAAAATAATTGAGAAGAAGTTATATTTTGACCAACTTGCTTCTTGATTTTGCTTTGAATGGAGCTGTTTTACTGCATAACGGTGCGGATTATTTTTGATAAACTCTTTTTGATTTTGGATAGTTGGCTTGAAGAGTATGTTGTCCTTAGCAACTTGACCATCAACAGTAAAGCCTTGTTCGTTGGTAATATCATAAATACCAGTACCTAAACCTTTGTCGTTATAAACTACTGCGCAGTTATGTTTAAGACCCCACAATCCACGGATTTGTATATCTTTGGCGTTATATAGTCCATCAGAACCCGAAGCCGGTACGGCAACAATACAGGGTTTTTTCTTATTAAAATCAACCGGAACTTGTAATAACAAGCCAACATTTTCATCTTTTATGGTGGCTAAAATCTCTGTGCCGGCAATTTTTCCGTCAAATAAAGGCGACAAATCCTCACGTTTAAATCCAAATAGCGAGCCTTCTCCCGTTTTTGTATCAATAAATCGATTTAGTTTTGCACGGCGCAATTCTTGGGGAGTTGGGTTTGATGGATCGGCATAATAGACCTTTTGGATCATTTTCGATAATGCAGTAAACCCCATTCCAGCGGTAACAAGATCATCACTTTCGCCATCATAGTAGTTTGAACTATGAATAACTAGCCAATGCGGTTTATAATTAATTGGGTTTTGCTTTGCAATATCACCCAATTCAGCACCACTAGGATTTGAGAATATTGTTAAAAAGAGTAAGGTGGATAACGTGCTTATTTTTTTTAATTTTATTGGCATTACATTCGTTCCCTACATTTCAATTAACTGCTATATACTAATTAACTACAGTTTATTATATTATTTTTTATTGAGTTGGTAAATTTGGGTTACTAATAGACCAAAATGCTGAAATAATTTTTTCTGATAATCGTCTTTTTTGTACACATATGCCAACATCAAACGGTTCCATTAAATTGGTTGACCATTCGGTGATGCGTTCTCTTACTCTTTCTGGGCTATTTTCCATTACTACTTTAGGCAATAAAGCCACGCCACAACCCAAAGCCACCATGGAGACAATGGCTTCGTGCCCAGCTACCGTTGCATAAATTTTGGGGCTGGTGATTTTTTGTTGTTTGAACCATAAATCTATTCGATGTCGGCTTGGGCCGTGCTCAGGCAATATGAATGGGATATTATGCCAATCTGGTGCTTTTTGATGCAATTTGTCACTGAATGAACTATTAAGTTTAGGTATGAGTAATACCATTTCAATTTCGCCTAATTTAATAAATTCAACACCCGATGGTAGTTGTTTGGGTTTACCTGCAATAGCTAAATCAGCTTGATGAGATTGAATTTTTTCAACAGCATCGGCTGCATCTCCCGTGGATAGTTTAATTTCTACTAATGGGTAGTGTAAGCGAAAACGATCAAGTATTTCAGGTAGATGGCTGTAAGCCGCTGTGACCGAGCAAAATAAGGTTAATTCACCAACTAATCGTTGATCGGCTTGGTCTAATTCTTGTTTTAATTGTTGGTGTAGATTAATGACTTGTTGGGCAAAGTGTTTTACTTTTTCACCTTCGTGGGTAATTTGAACTTGTCGGTTGTCGCGAATAAATAATCGATGACCAAATTGTTCTTCAAGGCGCTGGATCTGCCTTGAAAGGGTGGAAGGGCTTACATGCATAGCATCGGCACTTATTCCAAAATGACATGTATCACATAGATGTAAAAACAATTTTAAGTCACGAATATTCATATCTATTTAATTATTGAGAAATATTTAGCTTAGACACCGTTATAATTGATTAATTATATCATCTTCGATTTTATTTGCTCTATTATGCATAGATATCAGGCAAATAGCAAAATAGCGTTCATCAATGGCAATATAGATAGAGACCTGCTAGAATACCGCATCATTTTTTTGCTTAGCTAAATTAATTAATTTTATGACAGAACAAGCTTATTTAGACGAAGTGAATGCTCGTCGTACTTTTGCAATTATCTCTCACCCCGATGCCGGTAAAACAACCATTACCGAAAAAGTTTTGCTTTTTGGACAAGCCATTCAAACTGCGGGCACAGTAAAAGGGCGTGGTGCTAATGCGCAGCACGCTAAGTCAGACTGGATGGAGATGGAAAAACAGCGTGGTATTTCAATTACGACCTCCGTTATGCAATTTCCTTATAATGACTGTTTGGTGAACTTGCTTGATACCCCCGGGCATGAGGATTTTTCGGAAGACACTTATCGAACTTTAACCGCAGTTGATAGTTGTTTGATGGTGATTGATGCAGCAAAAGGTGTCGAAGACAGAACGCGTAAATTAATGGAAGTTACACGTTTACGAAACACGCCTATTTTAACTTTTATGAATAAGCTCGACCGTGATATTCGTGATCCGATGGAGTTGTTAGATGAAGTTGAAAACGAGCTTAATATTATGTGCGCCCCAATTACTTGGCCAATTGGTTGTGGTAAGTTATTTAAAGGGGTCTATCATTTAGCTAAAAATGAAACTTATCTTTATCAAACCGGTAAAGGTCATACCATTCAAGAAGTTAGAATCATTAAAGGATTAGATAATCCTGAACTTGATAGCACCATTGGTGATGATTTGGCCCAACAACTTCGCGATGAATTAGAATTAGTGCAAGGTGCATCAAATGAGTTTGATTTAGATGCATTTTTGTCTGGTGATTTAACGCCTGTGTTTTTTGGTACTGCGTTGGGTAATTTTGGTGTAGATCATATGCTTGATGGTCTAACCGCTTGGGCGCCAGCACCACAGCCTCGGCAAACAGATAAACGAGAAGTTGAAGCAAGCGAAGAAAAATTTACCGGTTTTGTATTTAAGATCCAAGCAAATATGGATCCTAAACACCGAGACCGTGTTGCATTTATGCGCATTGTTTCAGGTAAATATGAAAAAGGTATGAAGTTACGCCATGTTCGTATTGCTAAAGATGTTAATATTTCTGATGCATTAACCTTTATGGCAGGCGATCGTGATCATGTTGAGCAAGCTTATGCTGGTGATATTATTGGTTTGCATAATCACGGTACGATTCAAATTGGTGATACGTTTACCCAAGGTGAAGATCTTAAATTTACTGGTATTCCTAACTTTGCACCGGAATTATTCCGTCGAATTCGTTTAAAAGATCCACTTAAACAAAAACAATTGTTAAAAGGTTTAGTTCAGCTTTCAGAAGAAGGGGCTGTTCAAGTATTCCGACCAATTGCCAATAATGATTTAATTGTTGGGGCAGTTGGGGTGTTACAGTTTGATGTGGTGGTTGCCCGTTTGAAATCTGAATATAACGTTGAAGCAATTTATGAGCCAGTAAACGTCACCACTGCGCGTTGGGTTGAGTGTAGCGATGCTAAGAAACTTGAAGACTTTAAACGTAAATGTGAACAGAATTTGGCTTTAGATGGTGGTGATAATCTTTCTTATATTGCACCAAGTATGGTTAATCTAAATTTAACCCAAGAACGTTATCCGGATGTTGAGTTCAGAAAAACTCGCGAACATTAATATGCTATATAATAAAAGAGACGCTGTCTCTTTTATTTACTTTCCAAACCATTCAAAGCAAATCGTTCAAATGATGACCATTGAGAAAAATAGGTTGATAGCTGGTTAATCGTGCTAAATAATTTTTTTTCTTCCCCCAT
Source organism: Gilliamella sp. B2911 (assembly GCF_026536965.1). Lineage (NCBI taxonomy): Bacteria > Pseudomonadati > Pseudomonadota > Gammaproteobacteria > Orbales > Orbaceae > Gilliamella > Gilliamella sp. B2911. The sequence continues at coordinate 20,057 of NZ_JAFNNA010000012.1, forward strand.
AAAGCTAATAGATTGATTTAAGCTTGTGGTTTGTGATTCGTCACTTTGTGGATATTGATTGTAATTTTCTGATGTTTCATCTTCAATAATGCTGCTTTCAAGAGCGATAACAATTTTTTTATTGTTGAGCTCTCCCCAAGTTAGCCATTGAGAACTAATTGTATAAATTTGTGCTAACTTTGTGCGATAAGCCATAATAATTAATTTTGAGCTATATGGTAGTGTCTTTTCGACTATATTTTTTCCGTCTTCTATATCAAGTAACCAAAATGGCAAGACTATTTCAATTTTATCATGCCAAGTTTCGCTTAATGTTTTTATTGCATTATTCCATCTTTGCCAAATGTGGCTTTTATTTTGTGCATATTCAGCCAATAAGTATGGTTCAATATCATATTGAATTCCCGCAAGACAAGGATTGTGTATTTGGCATAACTTTTTAATGACTTTATTGCGTTCAATGGCATTTTTTAAACCCGAATCAGTAATCATATCAGGTGCCCCTTCAACAGCAATAATGCTCATTTTCTTTTTAGCTGCGATATCAAGTAGCTGAAATAGCTTATCTTGATTTTGAATATGCCCATTTACAATATTCAATTGGAGATAAACTTGATTAATACCTTTTTGTTTTAGTTTAGTCAGAAATTGACTTGGTGAATGAATCCAATTTTCAGTATGCCAATTCCACATCGAAATATTGATATCGGATCTATATTGATTGGGCAAAGAGGTATAATTTGACTTCATCTTATCCGCATTTAATTGATTAATATTTGAATAGACATTGGCATTTTTAAGCACCGAATTAGTGTTTATGAAATCTTTTTTTTCAGGTAGCTTTAATAGTAAGGTAGCACTTTTTTTGATTTCATGAGTACTTAAGTAATACCAATGTTTTAAATTGATGGAGCTAATATTTAATGCTAAATTTTCAGCAAATGTTGCAGGACTCATAAAACTTATCACAAATAATAAATAGATGATTTTAAGTTTATTTGTCAAATTTTACCCTCTCCATTTTTCCCCAAGATAAATTGCCTTTTATTAATCTAGCATAGCCTTTAAGCTTCCAATATAGGTATAACTGTCGATAACCAAAGTTATCTAGTAATGCAGTAATAAATAGTTTTAGTAGATATCTAGTTTTATCTAATCCTGATAATAACACACCATCAATCGCTATAGCAAAAGCACTTATAAGGCTATTGTAACCAAAAACAATTAAAAAATAAGATAACATTACGTTGCTATCTATCATGTCAAGAGACCAAATAAGCGGTATTAAAAAGTACCCTAGCAGTTCAGCAATTGGACCTAAAATATCGGTTAATATTGAAAAAGGTAATAGCATAAGGCTTAACTTTTTATATTTTAGTTTAAACGTTAACGACTTAAAATTTATAAAAGTTTGTAGTGCGCCAATATGCCATCGTATACGTTGGTTTTTTAATACCTTCCATTTTTCAGGCACTTGGGTCCAACATATGGCGGTTGGTACATAATCAATTTTGTAATCAACATTAGAGTCATAAATATATTTGTGCAATTTTAGAGTAATATCATAGTCTTCACCAACAGAACCGACACAAAAACCACCGACCTTTATTGCAAAATCTCGTCTAAATAAACCAAATGCACCTGAAATTATCGGTAAAGTATTAAAATGATTCCAAGCAATTTTTGCCAAGAGAAATACTCTCATATATTCAAGAATTTGAATTTGTACGATGAATCTTTTAGATAAATTGATTTTAGATATTATTCCATTTCTAATAGAACAACTATTAGCAACTCGCACAGCTCCACCTACTGCAACTGTTTTTGGGTCGTCAATTAGAGGGACTACAGCTTTGTTAATGGCGTCAGGTGCTAAAATTGAATCAGCATCTATAAGACAGATAATTGGGGAATTACTTAAATTAATTGCTGCATTATGTGCGTCAGCTTTGCCACCATTTTCTTTATCGATAACTCGAAGCCGGCTATCTTTTTTTGATACATAAACATCTCTTATTTTAGCATGAGAGAGTTGATTACGTTCATTTAAGTGATGCGCAATAGGTTGTAAATCAAAGTATTCTTTCACTTTTGAAAAAGTGTTGTCTGTTGAGCCATCATTTACAACTATCATTTCAACATTAGGGTAATGAGTCGCTAATGTTGATTCGATACTATCAATTATAGTTACACTTTCATTATAAGCTGGTAAAATGATTGTAATTGGATGTGAAATACCATCATTTTCGGTCTGGATCTTTCTCTCTTTGTTCGGATTTTTGAGTAACACATAAATTGTTACTAGTAGCTGCACAAAATAGATGAATATTTGCACTAATCCAATTAGCATTATCGTTATAACTAAGAATTTAACACCAAACATCATTATGTTGTTTATATAATCACTCATTGTTTTACCCACATCTCTTGCTTTAAGAATTATTTAATTTTTATCGATAAATAGTTTGCTTTTTAAATCAAAATGTTCTGTTATTAGTTTTTCAATGCTTAATGATTTCTTTATGTAACATTCTTCATTAATGAAATTAAGAAGATAACAACTGTGTATAATCCCTTGTGGTGTTGTTTGAAGTTCCAGTAAATTTTCAAAAAAAGTTTGCATATAAGTACGCTCATCTTCTTTTGCAAGAATAAGATAGGGGATAATGTAGTTCTTAGAAATTTTTTTTAAGATAGTAAAAAATTGGTGATTGCTAAAATCTTCACAATTGATTAGCGATTCAAGCTCTAGAAATTTATTAGAAGGTAAAAGCCTAAAAAAGCAAAATACGCCTTTTTGCGGTATCTTGTTAAATAGCGTAATCATTATCTGAATTATCGAAATACCTGAAGCGTTTTTAACTAGACTCAATGCTGCAGCAATGGCGACTTCTTGGCGAGAACTGTTACAAGCCTGAATTAACGCTTGATTCGTTTTTTCGCAAGGATAATATGCTAACATGTTAGCTGCATCAATTTTCTGTTTTATTGTGCCTTTTTTTAATAGTAACCTAAGTTTATTTTGGAATGGTTCCAGATCAAAATAAGTTAAAATATGTTTTTCGCGATGTTTCTCGAAAAAATAGGCAGCAATTATTGCTACGCAATTTAGCGATAATTTTTTTGTTATCTCTTGCTTAAAATAAGATTCATCACCTGTTTTCAATGCTTTTTTGTAAATTTTTAGCAATTGCAATTTTAATTTCTTGTGTCTTCTAAATTGAATTTCACGTTTGATGTAAATTGCAATGGTTACTATCAATACAATAAAGCTAATAAAAATGAAACAGGCATTATATAAATTTAGGTATCGAGTTAGAATGTCCATTTTATTCCACATCCTAGTGTTTTTTTAGTATATAACTTACGGCTGTGGTTGGTTTGAACTCTTTCTTCATTATTATAGTTTACAAACCCAGTTATTGAATTAGATATGTCATATGACAATCCAATAAAATGAGATTTGACTTTAATTAATGAACGATTAAATTTTATCGAACGGTCGGATGTTTCTTGACTATTTGCATATCCTGCAAATAGATGTAATTCTTCTGTAGGTGATATGGTGGTTTTAAATAAATAACCACTCATATGATGGTTGTCTTGATCAAATGTGTTGAACCATTTACCTGCTATGGATAAACGATCATTAAAGAAAAATTGTTCAATACCCGGTGAAATAGTTTTAATGTTGCCATCGTTATAGTGGTCCAACTTTGCATCGAGGGTGATATGGAATGAATTTATTTGATCATTATACGGGGAAAATAATTGATAATCCCCACCGGTTGTTATTGTATATGTTGCGTAAAATTTTTTAGATGTGGCGACAGAACCTGATAGATAACCATACGCTTTATTGTTGAATGTGTGCCAATAAGTGAGGCCTATTTTTTGGTCGTTGCTATGAAAACGGTTTGCTTGGGTAAAATGGCCGGTTAGGGTATTTTGCGGTGATAGCCGATAAGATAGTGCTAAATCCACTTCATTCCAATTCGGCAAAGATTTAGATAATCGACTATGTGTGCCAGATAGAACAATATTCCAGTAATGTGTATTTTTTTTTATGTTATCAATGTTTGCCTGTAGGGACAGTAATTGTTCGTCATTAGGTGTTAGATTTAAGTACTTATCAAGTAACAATTTGGCTTTTTCGGGATGGTTAGGATCTTTAGCTAAAACAACACTAACTAAACCATATTGCGCATCTACGTAATTGGGGGCGATAACAAGTGCGGATTCAAACGATTTTTTTGCTTGTTCTAACTGAGTTAGTGCGTAATAATTGAAACCTAGTTGGACAAGAATATCGGAATTATTTGGCTGTAGTTGATTCGCTTTTATTAATTTTGATATTGCTAATTCAAAATTTTGTGATTTTTTCGCATCAATACTTTCTTTTAATAATTGATCTGCTTTTATTGCATCATTATCTCTATTTGTGGTTGCGACTGTTTGATAACTGCAAAACAAAATACTGACAATTAAGACAAACTTATAGTACATATAATTACCTTAATCCATTAAATTATTTCTAAATATCAAAAACTAATGTGTATCTTTATGCGTCGATAAAATCGACAAATTTGGGAAAGTTTGGGACTGAGTAGCGTCTAACGTATTTTTACTAGATTAATACGATAAACGTATTGGGCCGAATTATATATGAAACAGATAATAAAATACATATAAAAATTAAGTATGTTTTTTGAAATTTGACATATGTCCTTTTATTGTTGGTTTTTAATCGTTTTATTTATTAATTCGGAATATAATGAACGCTTATTTGGAAAGAATTCTATGAATAATATGAAAACAAGAACACTATTTTTTACTGCATTAACTCTTTTTTCTTTTAACAATTCATTTGCTATTGAAAATAAGCATGATCATTCTGTTTTATTAGATAAAGTTCACCAAAGCGAACGAGATGATCGTCAATATGAAGTGATTGAACTTGATAATAAAATGCGTGTGTTATTAGTTTCCGATCCTAAGGCAACCAAATCACTCGGCTCTATCGCATTGCCTGTTGGTTCATTATATGATCCAGCCCTTCAACAAGGCTTAGCCCATTACACAGAACATATGGTGTTAATGGGTTCGAAAAAATATCCTCAACCATCAAGTTTTACAGAATTTTTGGCTCGACATGCTGGTAACTACAATGCGACAACTAGCGGTAATCGCACTGCATTTTTCTTTGAAGTTGAAAATAGTGTAATTGATAAGGCGTTAGATTATTTAGCCGATGCCATTGCCGAGCCAATTTTTGATCCTAAATTTGCTGATAAAGAACGTAATGCTGTTAATGCTGAGATGACGTTATACCGCTCTAGTGATGGTTTTCGAATTCAGCAGGTTGATGCTGAGACGATTAATCCGGATCATCCAGCATCACAATTTTCTGGTGGGAATTTAGAAACTTTACGTGATAAAGATAATAGTAAATTGCAAGATGCATTGGTTAATTTTCATGATAAATATTATTCAGCTAATATTATGGTTGGGGTTATTTATAGTAATCAACCGATCAAAAATTTAGAGGCGTTGGCTGAATCTACTTATGGTCAAATTCCTAATAAAAATATAACTGTTTCGCCAATTACTCAACAAGCTGTTACTCAGGAGTTTACTGGTAAAGAAATTACTATGATACCAGCCCAACCTAGAAAAATGTTGTCGTTAAAATTTCCGATTGAAAATGATATCGACAAATTTTCTGATAAGACCAATGAGTACCTTATTTATCTCATCAGTAATAATAGTAAAAATACTTTAGCTGATCAGCTACAAAAACAGGGCTTGGTTGAAGCTATTCAAGCTACTAGTGATAGTAAATATTATGGTAATAGTGGCACATTTAATATTAATGTTATTTTAACCGATGAAGGCTTAGCTCAGAAAGATAAGGTTATTGCAGCCATTTTTAATTATTTACAATTAATTGAAAAGCAGGGTGTTTCAGACGCGTATTATGATGAGATAAAAAAAGTCTTTGCTTTGTCTTTTAAGTATAAAGATGTTAACCGTGATATGTCTTATGTAGAATGGCTATCCGATCAGATGCTTCTTTACCCGGTTAAAAATGTATTAGATTCTGATTATGTTGCTGAACATTTGAATAAAGATGCTATCATCAATCGACTCAAAAGTTTTACGCCTGAAAATGTTCGAGTTTGGTTAATTGCGCCAAATCAAACTACTGACAAAACGGCTTATTTCCTTAATGCACCTTATAAAGTTGATAATATCACTGATGAATTAAAAACAAGTTGGGCTGATTTAGGTAGAGCGTTTTCGTTTAGTTTGCCTGAGCTAAATCCATATATTCCTGACAATTTTAATATTGTCAGACAAAATAATGATCAGATTCAACCCGCGACATTTAGTAAACGTGGTAATCATATCCATTTTGTTAGTCGTCATTTTAGTCACGATCCTAAGGCTGTAATTGCTGTTTCTTTACGCAATAATCAGGCGTTTAATGATGCAAAATCGTCAGTTTCTTTTGAGTTACTTGATTACATTGTAAGTCGAGATTTGACGCAATTACAATTTCAAGCAGGTAATGCTGGAATGTCACTATCAACGGGTCTTGATAATGGTTTAATGATAACCGCTAATGGTTTTAATCAACATTTACCAGATATGGTTTTAGCCATTCTTAATAGTTATCGACAAGTGACCATTGATGAGCAAAATTTACAATTAGCTAAATCATGGTATCTTCAACGACTTGATGGGGCTGACCATTTTGAAAGTGTACGTTTAGCGTCAGAGCCAGTTCTCGCTTTATCTAAAATGCCTCACTATTATGAACGAGGTGAAAGACGACAAATTACCAATAATATCACTGTAAGTGATGTTCAAGCTTATCGCGATAGTTTGATGACTCAATCAGTTCCTTATATGATTAGTTTGGGTAATATCTCAAATGAAGAATCATTAGATCTTTATCATGCCATTCAAAAGACTTTAAAGCGTGATGTTGAATTTACACCATTAGATGATATTAAAATTAAAACTGCCTTTACAGCTAGAATAACCCAACAAGCAAAAAGCACAGATAATGCGTTGTTAATGACCTATTTTCCAATCAATTATGATTCCACTAAGAGTCAAATAGTTGGATATACTTTAGCTAACATTATGTATTCTTGGTTTTTTGATCAACTGCGTAGCAATGAACAATTAGGTTATCTGGTTGGTGTTTTTCCATCATACATAAGTGAATCAGTAGGACTTGGGTTTGCTGTTCAAAGTAATCAATATGATCCTGCTTATTTATTAAAACGTTACCAAGCGTTTTATCCAACAATGTTAACTAAACTAGAAGCATTATCTAATGATGATGTTGAGGAGTATAAGAGAAGTATCATCGAAGAGCAGACAATGCCACCACAATCTTTAGATGAAGAGTTTGATCGTTTGAGATCAGACTATCGCTTATCTCGTTTCCAATTCGATTCACGTGATAAAAAAATAGAGTTACTTAAGAAACTCACTAAAGAGGATTTAATTGAATTTTATAAAAGTGCAGTTATTGAACAAAAAGGATTGGTAATAGCATCGCAAGTATTAGGTCAACCTGAGGATGGTAAAAAACAACCTGAAGCGATTACCAATTATACTGAGTTCAAAAATGCATCATCGTTACAAGACGAATTGTTAAAATAATATTCTTAAACATAGATTCGATCTGAAATATCATTACATTAAATTGGCATTGTACTTATCATATGGTACACTGCCGAAATCCCAATAGTTTGAGTAAATTATGATTACTGGATCGACTGATTATTTTGCTATCGGACAGCGATTACGAGCTTATCGTATCGCTGCCTCTCTTAGGGCTGAAGAGGTTGCTGAAAGTCTTAGGATCTCAAGAGCTGCGGTTTACCGTTTAGAAAAAGGCGAAATCGTTAAAATAGAAACGCTTGAACGATTAGCTTCTTTGTTAGATACGTCATTTGCTAGTTTACTTGGCATTGATACAGAATATTATTCAAGTGGTGATGGTTTTTTTGAGCGTATGCGTCAACTCGAAGAGCAGTCCACTCATATCTTTTCTCATTTCGATCCCTTTTCTTTTCTTTTAACTTCGCCTGATTATTTGTCTCATTTAGGGATGATGTTAAGAGAATCGAGTGATAATATTGAGGCAGAAAGATATGCGACTTCTTTATCTATTTTACATGATCGCAAAACTCAGTTTTATCAATCTGTCCCTAAAGTAATTAATTTAATTAGCTTACGTAATGTTGAACGGTTTTTGCATATCGGCTTAGTTGGCAATCTGACTATTTCGCCGGGTAAAAAGTCTGAAAGAATGTTGTTGGCGCGCAAGGAGGTCTATCATTTAATCGAATTAATTGAAGATCAAGCTTATGCACCAACAATTGCTATTACTGAGCAAGCTATTCCATCTATTGCTTTCCAAATATTTTATCAAAATGATAATGCGTTAGCTTTAGCTATGAGCCCGTTTAGATTAGGTGAGTTACCTAATATTACAACGGGTATCGCCTCAATAACTTCATCAGAAGATGCGATTAAGCGTTATCGTCATTTATTTGATAAATTGTGGCAAGATAGTGCCAAAGATCAGCAAGCGATAAATTTATTGAAAGCCACCTTAGATAAATTCTAAAGAATATTGAAATTATTAAAGAGAGTTACTATGTTATCTTTAACATTACAACCGATAAAAAAATTTAGTGGTACGATTAACCTACCTGGTTCTAAAAGTGTTTCAAATCGTGCCTTACTTTTGTCTGCACTTAGCAATGGTAAAACACGATTAACTAATTTACTTGATAGTGACGATGTGCGCTATATGCTTGATGCTTTAAAAGCTTTGGATATTAAATATCAATTATCAAGTGATCGAACAATTTGTGATATTGAAGGAGTAGGTGGCAAATTACACTCTACTCATCCATTAGAGCTATTTTTAGGTAATGCTGGGACCGCTATGCGTCCATTAGCCGCTGCGTTGTGTTTAGCTGATAACAATATTGTATTAACCGGCGAACCTCGTATGAAAGAGCGTCCAATTGGCCATTTGGTTGATGCTTTGCGTCAAGGTGGGGCTAAGATTGATTATCTTGAAAACGAAGGTTATCCTCCATTACATATCCATGGTGGTTTTACCGGTGGAAAGATTGAGGTAAATGGTTCGGTATCAAGTCAGTTCTTAACCGCACTTTTAATGGCTGCACCGCTAGCTGCCAACGATACTGAAATTACTATTATTGGTGATCTGGTTTCTAAACCTTATATTGATATCACGATAAAAATGATGGAGATGTTTGGTGTTTCGGTTATTAATGAAAAATATCAAAAATTTATCATTAAAGCTAATCAAACTTATCAATCACCAGGCCATTATTTGGTTGAGGGTGATGCCTCTTCAGCCTCTTATTTTTTAGCTGCTGCAGCAATCAAAGGTGGCACCGTTCGCGTAACAGGTATTGGTAAAAAGAGTTTACAAGGCGATACCCAGTTTGCACATGTGCTTGAAAAGATGGGCGCTAAAATCACTTGGGCTGATGATTATATTGAATGTACTCGCAATGAATTAAATGGCATTGATATGGATATGAACCATATACCTGATGCAGCAATGACCATTGCAACTACTGCGTTATTCGCTAAAGGTCCAACGACTATTCGAAATATTTACAATTGGCGTGTTAAAGAAACGGATCGCTTATCAGCAATGGCAACCGAGCTACGTAAAGTAGGTGCGACCGTTGAGGAAGGGGATGACTATATTACAATTATTCCTCCAATTAAATTAAATCATGCTGATATTAAAACTTACAATGACCATCGTATGGCAATGTGTTTTTCATTAGTTGCACTGTCTGATACTCCAGTCACAATTTTAGACCCCAAATGCACAATGAAAACCTTTCCTGATTATTTTGAACAATTTAAACGATTAAGCGAAATATAACATGACTAAAAATATTCCGGTTATTGCTGTTGATGGACCAAGTGGAGTTGGCAAGGGCACTTTGTGTCAAGCATTAGCGAATCATTTTAAGTGGCACCTTTTAGATTCTGGTGCAATTTATCGTGTGCTTGCACTTGCTGCTTTGAAACAAAATATTGCTTTAGATGATGCTAAACAATTAGCAACATTGGCTCTTAACCTGCCGCTTACGTTTGATACCAGTAGTGATGATGTGAAAGTTTTGTTAGATGATGTGGATGTTTCTCGCGAGATAAGAACAGAAGAGACTGGTGGAGCCGCTTCAAAAGTTGCGTCAATAAATGAAGTTAGAGTTGCTTTATTACAGCGACAACGTGACTTTAGACAGATGCCTGGGCTAGTTGCTGATGGTCGTGATATGGGGACAGTGGTATTTACTGATGCCCCAGTTAAACTATTTCTTGATGCTAGTGCACAATCAAGGGCAGAAAGAAGAATGAAACAGTTGCAAGATAAGCAAATTCATGCTAAATTCGCCGAAATTTTGCAGGAGATAACCGCGCGAGATGAACGAGATCGTAATCGAGTTGTTGCGCCATTAAAGCCTGCGGTTGATGCACTAATAATTGATACAACATCGCTTTCAATTCAAGATGTTTTTAATCAATCTGTTATGTATATTAAAGAAAAACTTGCGCTGTAAGTTTATATTTAAACTTTGGCGTGAACCAAGCTCCATTACAAGGATGAGTGGAGTATCGTAAACAACCCCACAAGACATGAAGTAATGTGGACGTTAAATTAAACTTAAAGTAAATAAAATATGACTGAATCTTTTGCTCAACTCTTTGAAGAGTCTTTAAATCAACTAGACACTCGTTCTGGTAATATGATCCGTGGTACTGTCGTTGCAATCGACAAAGATGTTGTTTTAGTTGATGCTGGTTTAAAATCTGAATCAGCAATTCCAGTAGAGCAGTTTAAAAATGCCCAAGGCGAATTAGAAGTTCAAGTTGGCGACGTTGTTGACGTTGTTCTTGACTCAATTGAAGATGGCTTTGGTGAAACAATTTTATCTCGTGAAAAAGCTAAACGTCATGAAGCGTGGCTAACATTAGAGAAAGCAGTTGAAGATGCTGCAACCGTTTTAGGTGTTATCAATGGTAAAGTTAAAGGTGGCTTTACGGTTGATCTTAATGGCGTTCGTGCGTTCCTACCTGGTTCGCTTGTTGATGTTCGTCCATTACGCGATACTTCTCATATTGAAAATAGAGAAATCGAATTAAAAGTTATTAAATTAGATCAAAAACGCAACAACGTAGTTGTTTCTCGTCGTGCAGTAATTGAATCTGAAAATAGCGCAGAAAGAGAACAACTTCTTGAAAATCTACAAGAAGGTTCTGAAGTTAAAGGTATCATCAAAAATCTTACTGATTACGGTGCATTCGTTGATCTTGGTGGGGTTGATGGTTTACTTCATATCACTGATATGGCTTGGAAACGTGTTAAACACCCAAGTGAAGTGGTTGAAGTTGGTCAAGAATTACTTGTTAAAGTTCTTAAATTCGATAAAGATCGTTCACGTGTTTCTCTTGGCTTAAAACAATTAGGCGAAGATCCATGGGTTTCAATCGCTAAACGTTACCCAGAAGGTACTAAAGTAACTGGTAAAGTAACTAACTTAACTGATTACGGTTGTTTCGTAGAAATCGAAACTGGCGTTGAAGGTTTAGTTCACGTTTCTGAAATGGATTGGACTAACAAAAACATTCACCCATCTAAAGTGGTTAGCTTAGGTGATGAAGTTGAAGTTGTTGTTCTTGAAATTGATGAAGAACGTCGTCGTATTTCTCTTGGTCTTAAACAATGTAAACCAAATCCATGGTTACAATTTGCTGAAGCACACAATAAAGGTGATAAAGTTAGCGGTAAGATCAAATCAATCACTGACTTTGGTATCTTCATTGGTTTAGACGGTGGTATTGATGGTTTAGTTCATCTTTCTGATATTTCTTGGAATATGCCAGGTGAAGAAGCAGTTAAAGCTTATAAGAAAGGTGATGATATTGAAGCCGTTGTTTTACAAGTTGATGCTGAGCGTGAACGTATCTCATTAGGTATCAAACAACTTGAAGACGATCCATTCAGCAGTTTTGCATCTAACTTCAAAAAAGGATCAATTGTTAAAGGTAAAGTTACCGCTGTTGATGCTAAAGGTGCAACAATCGAAATTGCTGAAGGTATCGAAGGTTACTTAAAAGCACAAGATATTGCTCGTGAACGTGTTGAAGATGCAACTACTGCATTGAACGTTGGTGATGAAGTTGAAGCGAAGATTGTAAATATCGATCGTAAAACTCGTGCAATTTCTTTATCTATCCGTGCTAAAGATGAAGCTGATGAGAAAGAAGCACTTGCTGCTGTAAATAATACTGCACCTCAAGAAGATGCGTCATTTACTAACGCAATGGCTGAAGCATTCAAAGCTGCGTCAAAAACTGAGTAAAAAATATCTATTGAAAGAGTAAAGAGGGCTTGCCCTCTTTTTCTTTTGTGGTATAAAATGAATAAATTATATACTACATAAATTAAATTAGGAGTGACCATGAACAGATCCGATTTAGCTGAAAAAATAGTCAACTGGCGGGCACACCTTCCTGTGCAACTGGTTGATGATGCTGTTAGAGATATTATTGAGCAAATCGCATTAGCGATGGAGACTAACGATCGTGTGGAAATCCGCGGTTTTGGTAGTTTCAGCTTAAATTATCGTGCTCCACGTAAAGCAAGAAATCCTAGAACAGGTGGAAATGTTGAAGTTAAACACAAATATATTCCTCATTTCAAACCAGGGAAAGAGCTACGTGAACGCGTAAATAATGCAGCTAAAGCATAATTAAATTTCGTTAATTAAAAAAAGCCTTTGAGTAAAATCAAAGGCTTTTTTGTTATTGAATAAATCATTTTCTTTAATATAAAAAGTGAAAGAGTTATCTGTAAATTGGAATAGAGATCTAATATTAATTATAAATTAACTTCAAAAAAGTCTGAGCATGTTAGATTAGCTGTTTAGTCAATATAAGAAGTAGAAGTTGATGCGGTGTTCAATAGATTTAATGGCAATAGCAATTTCATTAGGTAGTATTCCATTAATTTTTTTACCATCGTTACCCAATGATCAAGATTGGTATATTTTAGCTTTTATACTGATTCTTTTAGCGGCTAAATTTCAACGTTATTTTACTTTTATCATCATCCTTGGATTAAGCTTTCTCTGGTCGACCGCTATAGCAAAGCAATATCTCAGTTCAATTGAACCTTATATTGACCAAACATTAGCAATAACGGCAAAAGTTGAAAGTATTAATACACAGGCTCCTGCTAAAATTCAAACAATGACTCCCCATTATGTAAAATTTTCAATTACCAATATTTCCGATCAACCTTTGCCTTTACCCATACCCATTATTATCTATTGGGAACAACCCGAATTAATAAAAGCTGGACAAATTTGGCAATTAACCATAAAGACTAAAGTAGCCCATAGTTATTTAAATGAAGGAGGATTTGATAAACAACGATTTGCGATAGCCAATAAATCTTTATTAAAAGCCAAAGTCATTAAATCAGTTTTACTCGAGGATAAATCTAATTTTCGACAAATCGTTGCAGATAAATGCCTACCTTATATTAATTTATTTAGTTATCGAGATATTTTATTAGCACTTGGTTTTGGTGATCGCTCACAACTTGAAACTCATAATCGAATAACAATGATGCAAACAGGTGTTGCTCACTTAATGGCTATTTCTGGAATGCATATTCTATTAGTCTTTTATATTTGCTTTGGGATAACTAAAGGATTCGTTTTTTGCTTACCACAACGTTATATTTATTTCTTCCTACCGATTATAGTAGGTTGGCTGTGCAGTATTGGTTATACGTGGTTAACCGGCTTTAATCCACCAGCATTACGAGCGATTTTTGCTTTATCGATTTGGATATATTTGCGTTATAAGAATAATCAAATAAGTGCATGGCAAAAAGTTAATCGTATTATTGCATTACTATTAATTATTGATCCGTTAATGATATTGTCCGAAAGTTTTTGGTTGTCTTGTTATGCTGTGGTTAGTTTAATTTTTTTGTTTGATTGGTTACCACTACCTAACGCGATGAAAAATAAAAAACGGTGGTATTTATTTAGATTATTACATTTACAATTTGGTTTGACACTATTACTTCTACCAATCCAATTGTATGTTTTTCATGGTATAAGCGTTGTTTCACTGGTTGCTAACTTGATTGCTATTCCTATTATCTCTCTAATTACTTTCCCAGCAATTTTATTGGGACTAGTATTTAGTTTAATCAACTGTTTTTATCTTGCTTTATGGTTTTGGTTTGTTGCCCAATATTCGCTTGAATGGTTATTTCATTGTTTAGATTATCTAAATTATATGTGGTTAACTATCTCAATGGATTTTTACTTTCTAAGCTTTATTGGTTGGTTAGCCTTTATAATAATAAGAGCAGCAGTTTGGCGAAGGTTTACTTTTACACTTTTCATTATTTTGACGCTGGCTTTTTCTCCATTCTATAAACAACCAGATTATCTTTGGCGAATGGATATGCTAGATGTTGGGCATGGTCTTGCTATTGTAATTCACAATGGTGAATCAGCTATTTTATATGATACGGGTGCAAAATGGGAAAACAGCTCAGCAGCAGAGCAAATTATTACTCCTTTTCTGCAATGGCATAACCTCCAGCTTGAAGGAATTATTATTAGCCATAGTCACAATGATCATATTGGAGGATTATCCTATTTACAACAACGTTATCCCAATGCCTGGCTTATGAGTTCATCTTTAAATTTACGCAATGATTATAATTGCTTAGCCAAGCATAATTTTTATTGGAAACACTTAAATCTTAAAGTGCTATGGCCGACTAAATTAGTTGATAACACGGAAAATGCTGATTCGTGTGTAATACAACTTACTGATGGTCGATTTTCAGTGCTGTTAACCGGTGATTTAGAACGAAGGCAAGAGTATGATTTAGTTATGCAACATAAGAAAAATCTATCTTCAACAATATTACAGACTCCACATCATGGTAGTAATACTTCGTCAAGTTACCCATTTTTAAACTACGTTAATCCAGTTAATGCATTAACTTCAACCTCACGTTATAACCCTTGGCAACTCCCTTCAAATAAAATCACTGCTCGTTATAAAGAGTTAAATATTAATTATTTTGTTACAGGAAGAGAAGGGCAAATAAGTCTGTTTTTTTATCCTACTTCATGGCAGCAAAAAACGTTGCGACATGACATTAATCCAAGATGGTATCATGATTGGTTTGGTAGTTTACCGTTTTATGAGTAAAATAAGGGAAGTACTTTAAATTGGGTTACTAAAGGTTTAAAAATGATTGAAAATAGCGGGCGATATGATGATTGAAAAACTGTGGTATGGTAAAAATAAATCATTTTGGTTGCTACTGCCATTTTCATTATTATATGGATTTATTGCTTCCGTTCGTCGTCAACTATACAAACTTGGTGTATTAAAATCATGGCAGTCTCCTGTTCCAATTATTGTTATTGGAAATTTATCGGCGGGTGGTAATGGTAAAACGCCACTTGCCATTAGTTTAATTGAGGCGTTGAAATCTAAAGGGCTAAAAGTAGGATTAGTTTCGCGAGGTTATGGTGGAAAATCTGATCACTATCCATTAGTCTTAGATGAACATACTGGAACTGAACAAGCCGGTGACGAGCCTGTATTAATTTTTCAGCGAACCCATATACCGGTAGCAGTCGCGCCAAAACGAGTTGACGCAGTTAAAGCGTTATTAGAATCTTATCAATTGGATGTGATTTTAACCGATGATGGTCTACAGCATTATGCTTTAGCTCGTGATATTGAAATTGTTGTGGTCGATGGGAAACGCCAATTTGGTAATGGGTGGTGGATACCTGCTGGACCTATGCGAGAAAGAAGAGAAAGATTAAAATCGGTTGATTTAATTATTATCAATGGCGATAGTACAGGTGATATAGTAAATCAATTTCCAGATAAAACCTTCATCATGCAATTATTACCTGGTCATGTAGTAAATCTCTTAACTAACCAACAATGTGAATTGTCATCACTTCATCATATTTGTGCAATTGCAGGTATCAGTAATCCAAAGCGTTTTTTTGATATGCTAATTAAAATGAAAGCTGATTTAGTTCATACAGAATCTTTTGCTGATCACCAAAATTTTACGCTTCCGTTATTAGAGAAAGTAGTGGAAAATAATCAAACACTTTTAATGACTGAAAAAGATGCAGTAAAATGTCGTCAATTTGCATTACCTAACTGGTGGTATTTACCCATTGATGCAGTAATACCAAATCAAGCTATTGAAAAGATTTATTCACTGTTTGTAGAAAAAAAATCACTAAGAGAAAAAAAATGATTCTATTAAGCGCTATTGCTTGTCCTATATGCCATGGTCAATTGGAGTATGATAAGCAAAATCAACAATTAATTTGCCAAAAAGATCGGCTGGTTTACCCGATTAAAGATGGTATTCCAGTTTTATTAGCAAGCGAAGCAAAGCAATTAGTTCCATCTCATTGTGATAAAGAATAAAAAAGTTTAGAGGTAATTTTATGAGTTTTACGGTAATTATTCCTGCAAGATATGCTTCAAGTCGTTTGCCAGGAAAACCGCTTGCAGATATTCATGGCAAACCAATGATAATTCGAGTTATGGAGCAGGCTAAAAAATCGTCAGCTAATCGAGTAATCATTGCAACGGATAACCAACAAGTATTTGATGTAGTCAAAAGCTATAATGGTGAAGTAATTCTCACTAGCGATAAGCATAATTCCGGTACAGAACGGTTAGCGGAAGTAATTGATAGTTACAAATTTGCTGATGATGAAGTTATCGTTAATGTTCAAGGTGATGAGCCTTTGATTCCCCCAGTTATTATTGATCAGGTAGCCGAAAATCTAGTGAAATTCAAAACTGGCATGGCGACGTTAGCTGTTCCTATTGATAGCGTTGAAGAGGCGTTCAATACGGGAGCAGTAAAAGTCGTGACAGATAAAGATGGTTATGCACTTTATTTTTCAAGAGCGACTATTCCTTGGGAGCGAGACCGTTTTGCTAATTTAAATGAGCAAGGTAAGGTAGATCAAATTGGCGATTTTTATTTACGTCATATAGGAATTTATGCTTATCGAGCTGGTTTTATTAGGCAGTATATAAAATGGGCACCTTCGGCATTAGAGTCAATTGAAATGTTAGAACAACTGCGTGTACTTTGGTATGGTGAAAAAATTCATGTCGCTGTAGCTAAACAACCTCCAGCAATTGGTGTCGATACTCAAGAAGATTTAGAAAAAGTAAGAACATTATTTAAGGAGTAGATGATGGCAACGTTTACAGGTTTTACTCAGGCAGGATTAAACTTTTTACAAGATGCATGGATTAATAATAGTAAGGCTTGGTTTGATGAGCACCGAGCTATTTATGATAATGATTTAGTAAAACCTTTTAGATTATTAGTTGAGCAGTTAACGCCAGCTATGCTAAAAATCGATGAGTGGTTTGAAACGCGTCCCGCTATTGGTAAAACCATATCTCGTATTCATCGTGATACTCGATTCTCAAAAGACAAATCGTTATATCGTAGCCGACTATGGTTAACTTTCAAACGCCCAAATCGTGATTGGAAAGAGGCGCCAGCCTATTTTTTTGAAATCAGTCCAGATTGTTATCGTTACGGATTAGGTTATTATTGTGCATCGAAACAGACTATGGATATATTTCGTGAAGAAATTTTAAATGATACCGAAAAATTTCTAAAAGTTATTCGATGTGTTAAAAAGCCATTTGAATTAGTTGGTGAGTCTTACAAAAGACCTTTAATCAAAGATGAAAAAATATCGACATGGTATAACCGAAAAAATCTTGCCGTGATGGTAACTAATAATCATATTGAAGATGTATTAGATGGTAACTTAGCGGATAAACTTGCTAAAGGTTTTAAACAACTATTACCACTATATGATTATTTAATGCGGGTTGAAATGATTAAAAACATTCCAAATCTGTAAAATAGATATTAAAAAATAGCGCTCCTCAAATATTTTGAAAGCTTAAAATTAATTCTTTAACACCATTTATAATAAACTGTGTACCCACACAAACTAATAAAAAACCCATAATTTTTGAAGTGGCTTCAATGCCACTTTTTCCCATAAACCGCATTATGCTGCCTGCGTTACGCATACAGAACCATAAAATAATACATAATAGTAATAATGGAATAGATGATGCATAAACTACCCAAGTTGATACGTTATACCCACCACTTTTCACAGTTGAAGACATACTGATAATCATCGCAATGGTTCCTGGGCCAGCGGTGCTTGGCATAGCTAGGGGAACAAATGCAATATTATTTGAAATTTCTTTTTTCTTCTCATCAGCTTCTAACGTTTTGTGAGAGGGTTGTTGAGGAAATAGCATTCTAAAACCAATGATACCAACAATCATTCCGCCAGCGATACGTAATCCAAAAATAGAGATGCCGAATCTACTCATTACTAATTGGCCACAATAAAACGACACACTCATAATGATAAAGACATAAATACAAGTCATTTTTGATTGGTAATCTTCATTGGTCATATCACCTGATAGACCTAATAGTAATACAACGGTAGTCAATGGAATGGTATAAACTGAATCAAACCAACAGGTTGTATAAGTTCCAGCATAAAATGAATCTAAATCATAATAATAGTTTTAATTAGGTATATATGAAATATAAAAAAAAGATACATCAACCAGCAGTTAATAATTGATATCATCGTTGCTAAACACGGCTTAATTAATCACTTTCATTAGATGCTTTTTTAAATAATGGTGATTTTAGGTTTTGAGCTAATATCACGCCAATTATTGACATACCTCCACCAATTATATGGTAGCTATAAAGTGTTTCATGCAAAAATATTATTGAGATTATAGCGGTAATAAATGGAGTTAAATTTAAGAAGAGGGCAGTTTTATTTGCGCCAAGTTTTTTTATACCCATTATCCAAACAAATGGTGCAATTATAGAAGCTGGAATGCCTGCGTAAAGGACCAACCAAACATTATCCGAATTTATAGTTATATTATCGCTTAATAAAAAACCGGGTAATAAAGCTAATGTACCAAAAATAATCTGGACATAAACTGACTGCCAATTGGTTATAGGCATAGCCCATTTTTTAGTTAACACACCATAAAGTGCATAAGATAGTGCCGCCAATAACATCATTATCTCGCCTTTACCAATACCAAGTTTGAGCAACGGATGACCTCCACTAATCAGCCAAATTAATCCCATGAAAGATAAAATACTACCAATTAGCACGCCTTGGGTGGGTATTACTTTTAAAATAAATAGGCTTAATATAATGGTTAATAATGGAATTATTGACATAATAATTCCCATAGTTAATACACTAATAGTTACAGCAGCATAATAAGCCAAGCATTGATATGAAGCCATACCAAGTAGACCTAGCACCATTAATTTAAAAACATGTGGGTAGATTTGCTGTAAATTTTTAGTAATACCTTTTAGCAAAAATGGGGTTAATAAAATGAGAGCGAGAAGCCAGCGATAAAATGAGATAACTGCCGGATCAATCACGCCAACAGATAATTTATTGATAGCGGCATTGCCTGCCCAAATAAATACTGCAATAAATGGGTATAAATAAGCCATATATTTTTTGATAAATCAACGAGTAGAAAAATAAATCTAGTTTATCTTGTCTTATTTAATAAATATTTCTTTAATCAGACAAAATGATCTAATATAAGACAAAATTTATTCTATTTAACTATTTATGAATGTCAAAAAACAATCAATTTTAACTACTTCTAATCTAAAACCATTACTCTTTTTCCATCATGAATCGTTCAATGCTGATACTGAATATTCATCACATCATCATCCTTGGGGACAGGTTATTTGTGTAAAGTCAGGAATTTTTGTTTTAACGGTTAAAGATCAACGTTATTTGGCGCCATCGGGTTTCGCATTATGGATTCCACCCTATACCGAACATGCTTGTTTTAATAAAAAATCTGCATGGTTTCGTACAATTAATATTAATAGTTATCAAGCGATGCCTAAAAATACTTGTTTGCTTAACTTGAGTAAGCTTAGCCAAGCTATTATTGATTCCTTTTTTGACCGAAATATTGTACAACCAGAAAGTGAGCAAGATTTGAGGTTAGGGCAAGTATTGATTGATCAGATTTCAGCAGAACCTTACCATAATATGTATCTACCCAATACTAAAGATAAATACTTAGCCCCGATTTTAAATGAGTTGGAACGTAATCCTGCTGATAATAAGACACTGGCACAATGGGCTAAAAAAGTTTTTAGTACAGAACGAACTCTTGCAAGGCGTTGCCAGCAAGAATTAGGTATGTCATTTAGTATGTGGCGACAGCGACTACGGTTTTTATATAGCATTTCGCTTTTAGAACAAGGAAAATCGATACAAGACATCGCGTTTTCTGTTGGTTATAGTTCAGTATCGGCTTTTATTACTATGTTTAAAAATATTTCAGGTGTTACGCCAGAGCTTTATCGTTCTAATACCGGCTATAAGAAAAACTAGTCACAATAGGTGGGTGTTATTTTAAAAGACGATGTAAAAATGCAATTTGAAAAAGGCGTAATTTATACGCCTATATAATAATGAATTGAATAAATAACGATTAAAATGGAATATCGTCATCGAAATCCATTGGTGGTTCTGGCATAGCTGGTTGACTTGCTGGTGCAGTTGATGAAGCACGAGATGCTGCAGGAGTAGTTGGCGCAGAGGATGTATTATTTGCACTTTGTCCCCAACTTTTTGAACCTTCATTGTAAGAGTCATTATTAGGGCGGTTACCTAAAATTTGCAATACGCCACCAATAGGGTTGATAACAACTTCTGTAGTGTAACGATCTTGACCTGATTGGTCTTGCCATTTACGAGTTTGTAGTTGCCCTTCAATATAAACGAGTGTTCCTTTTTTAATGTATTCACCCGTAATTTCAGCTAATTTACCAAATACGACAATTCGATGCCATTCTGTTTTTTCTCGATTTTCGCCAGTTTGCTTGTCTTTCCAAGTTTCTGATGTAGCAACATTAAAATTTGCGACAGTATTACCAGTTGACATGACACGTACTTCTGGATCTTGACCTAAATTACCAACTAAAATGACTTTATTAATTCCTCGGGTTGCCATTATAAACTCCTAACAATTGCATAGATATATAATTGCGCTATTGTAACATGAGACTGAAATAACATCACCGAATTTAATTTAAATTTGGAAGTTTGTATCCAAATTTTAAAAATTCAGAAAGATTGGCTTAGACATAGGAATTTTTGGCTATAACGAGTATAATGCCACCCATTTCATATCTTAAACATTTTTCTGCTGGAGGCCTTATGATTAATGCGTTTGGATTAAAAAACAAACAATTAGTAAAAATTAATGAAGGCGATATAAAGAATGCGACTTGGATTGACTTGATCGAGCCGGAAGAAGCTGATCGTGAATTCATCTTGACCAATTTAGGTCAAAATTTAGCAACAAGTATCGAATTAGACGATATTGAAGCATCAGCTCGTTTTTTCGAAGATAATGAAGGACTACATGTTCACTCCTTCTTTTTTTATGAAGATGCAGAAGATCGCGCCGGTAACTCTACCGTCGCTTTTACAGTGCATAATGGACGTTTATTTACATTGCGTGAACGCGATTTACCTGCGTTTCGACTATACCGAATGCGTTCTCGTTATCAGGGAATGAATGATGGAAATCCGTATGAAGTTTTATTAGATTTATTTGAAGTTAAAGTTGAACAATTAGCCGATCAAATTGAAAATATCTATAGTGAGCTAGAAGAATTGAGCTTAATTATTATGGATCGTTCCGCTCAAGAGCATTATGATGAAGCGATTACTTCCTTAGCTGAGCTCGAAGATACGGCGTGGAAAGTACGCCTCTGTTTAATGGATAGTCAGCGTGCGGTTAACTATTTAGTTCGTCGTGCTAAGATGCCTGTTGAACAGTTAGAACAAGCGAGAGAAGTTATTCGAGATATTGAATCATTGGTACCCCATAATGAGTCATTATTCCAAAAGGTTAACTTTTTAATGCAAGCAGCTACTAGCTTTATAAATATTGAACAAAGCAGAATAATTAAGATTTTCTCGGTTGTTTCTGTGGTATTTTTACCGCCAACAGTAGTTGCATCAGCATATGGTATGAACTTTGAAAATATGCCTGAGTTAAAATGGGAATATGGATATCCATTATCTTTATTGTTGATGTTAATAGCAGGGGTCGCTCCTTACATTTACTTTAAACTCAAAAAATGGCTTTAGTGGTTATTTTCCTTTCAACTTTTTAAAAATTACCCGCTAACAATTTTGTTAGCGGTAATAGTAAATTCTGTTAAAGCAATCTAGTTAAATCATTATAAATAGTCCATAATATTGCCAGTTTTATTTTTAATATTTATTGAACTATTGTTCATATAGAAAGATTTTATTTTTAGAAAAAGGGAATAACATGAGTCAATATGCACTAGTTACCGACATTGGTGGAACCAACGCTCGTTTTGCACTTTATGATTTAGCAACTAATGAATTATCTGCAATAACTAAAATCCTCATTTCAAAAGATGATGTACTACTTGAATTAATTAAAAACTATTTGAAATCCCAAGCGGTAACAGTGGATATGGCTTGCATTGCCATAGCTTGCCCAATCAATGAAAGTGATTTGATTGAAATGACTAATAATAATTTGTCGTTTTCTCGTTCAGAACTTATCAAAGAACTTAAACTAACTAAGTTAGAAGTAATTAATGACTTTACTGCAGTTTCAACATCTATTCCTCAATTATCCGCGCAAGATGTGGTTAAAATTGGTGGTGAGGAGCCGAATCTTGATTATCCAATAGCAATCTATGGTGCCGGAACGGGGTTAGGGGTTTCTCATTTAGTTAAAGTTAGTGGTCATTGGATTAGCCTATCAGGCGAGGGTGGTCATACAGAATTACCTATGGTTAATGAACAAGAAGATCGAATTTTAGCTCAGTTAAGAAAAAAATTTGGTCGAGTTTCTTCAGAGCGTTTTTTATCGGGTAATGGTATTGTTAATATCTATCAAGCTTTGTTACAGATCAATAATCAACCAGTTGAAGATATCACCCCAGATATTATTGTGAATAAAGCATTATCAAATAGTTGCCCAATTTGCTCAGAAACATTAACTCATTTTTGTACTTTTATGGGGCGATTTGGGGGTAATTTAGCTTTAACACTTAATACTCAAGGCGGTGTGTATATTGCTGGCGGTATTGTGCCTAGATTTATAGAATTTTTTAAATCATCACCATTTAGAGAAGCATTTGAACATAAAGGTCGTATGTCTTATTTAGTTAAAAAAATTCCTGTTTATGTGATTACTCATAAAGATCCGGGATTATTTGGTGCAGGTGTCTATTTGCAAAATAGCCTGAGATAATTGAGAAATAGGATTTTAGTTTATGATGTGGTGTTATATTTATAGAAGCACAAAAAAAGAAAATTGTTATCTCTATATGGAAAAAGAGAACGATTTCTCTCCAATTCCTGAAAAAATTATGTCAATTTTTGGCACGCCAGCTTTTGTCATGAAAGTCTTACTCGATGGTAAACGGCGTTTTGTGGTAGGAACAGCACAGGAAATTGAGGAAAAAATTAAAGCGGATGGATTTTTCTTACAAATGTTAAATGAAGACGATTTTAAAGTATGATTGAACCATTTTGGGAATATAAAACTTTAGATCAAATGAGTGATGACGAGTGGGAACAACTATGCGATGGTTGTGGCCAATGTTGCCTAAATAAATTACAGGACGAGGATACTGACGAAATACTGTATACCAATGTTGCATGTAATTTGCTTGATTCAAATACCTGCCAGTGCAGACATTACCACAACCGTTTTAAATATGAGCCTGATTGCATCAAGCTAACAAGAGAAAATTTACTGACAATTGAGTGGTTACCAGCAACTTGCGCTTATCGTTATTTTTCAGAAACAGGGCAGTTACCGCA
This sequence comes from Gilliamella sp. B2911, assembly GCF_026536965.1. Lineage (NCBI taxonomy): Bacteria > Pseudomonadati > Pseudomonadota > Gammaproteobacteria > Orbales > Orbaceae > Gilliamella > Gilliamella sp. B2911. The sequence goes on from NZ_JAFNNA010000012.1 coordinate 44,194, forward strand.
ATGGCATCCATTAATTGTTGGAAATAAAAAGTTAATGCACAAATTAAAAATATCAGTCAAAAATCGAATTGTGTATGAAAAAGATGTGATTTGTTGGGAAGATCATATTATTTAAAAAGAGAGCCTAGGCTCTCTTTTATTTTTATAGTATAAGCCATAAATTTCCAAGAAAATCGACAGCTAATAAGTTTAAAAACATTAATATAAAAACAAATATCATAAATGAAATATCAATCATACCTAATGGCGGTATAATGCGCCGAATAGGTGCAATAAGTGGTTCTGTTAATTGAGCAAGTAATTCATCAGTATAAGATTGTCCACGACTAACCCAACTTAAAATAGCTCTAAATAATAATAACCAAAAAATGAGGTGTCCAATCGCATGAGCCATTGCAGCCAAGGCGAATAATAGGTAATAAGGGCTAAACAACGGTGCGTTATATCCCTCAAAACGGAAAATAAACATAATTTTTAGTAATGCAACTGCATAAAAAAGAATCCATGTCGCCGTGTCGATACGACCAATAGATGGAATAAGTTTTCGCATTGGACCAATAATCGGTTGGGTAATACGAACAATAAATTGAGTAAAGGGATTATGAAAATTTACTCGCGCATACTGCATCCACAAACGTAGAATAAGTATGTATAAGCAAATAGTGAAAATAGCCCTTCCTAAGAAGATTAACGAAATCATTTAATACTCCTAAAATCTAAAATGATCTGCAATATATCACACATATTGCCGTGCACCAAAGATTGCACTACCAATGCGAACCATTGTACTGCCTGCAACAATAGCTGCTTTCATATCGCCTGACATGCCCATTGATAATGTATCTAAAAAAGGATAATCCGTTTTCAATGATTCTAAAAGCAGAGTCATCTGTTCAAATACCTCAAGCTGTTTTGCATAATCATTTTCTATCTCGGGGATGGCCATAAGGCCACGTAACCTTAAATTAGGTAATGTAATTATCTGCTTAACTAAATCGGCGACTTCATCTACTGCAATTCCAGATTTACTCTCTTCATTACTAATATTTACCTGAATAAGAACATTTAGCTTATCCATATCTGTAGGTCGCTGATCATTTAAACGCTGAGCAATTTTGAAACGTTCAATGGTGTGCATCCAATCAAAATTTTCAGCTACTAGCTTAGTTTTATTTGATTGCAATGGCCCGATAAAATGCCAAGTAATCGGGGTATTCGGCATATTTTTATTAAAGTAAGCAATCTTTTCAACACCTTCTTGAACATAATTTTCACCAAAGGCTAATTGGCCTGCATCAATTGCTTGAGCGATTAATGTGACCGGCTTGGTTTTACTTACTGCAATAAGTTCAATTGTATTGGGATTTCGATCGCAATCTAAGGCAATTTTATGTATTTCATTTTTAATCTTGATTAAATTGTCATGTACTGTATTCATATTAATTCCCAATAAACTAATGGATAGTGAGTGAAAATGATAAATTCAATGTTGGCTTTTAGTGTAACGCAAAAAGCTTCTGATTTGCATCTTTCTAGTGGTGAAAAACCGTGGATTCGTATTAATGGTGAGCTAAAACCTATTGCGCAAGATAAATTATCGCCACACAAACTTGAAATTGATTTATTTAATCTATTAAATGACGATCAAAAGGGGCTATTACAACAGCATCAACAAATTGATTTTGGTTATCATCTTGAAGATATAGGCCGTTTTAGGGTAAATATTTTTTATCAAAAACGTGGTATTTCAGCCGTATTTCGAATTATTAAGCAAAAAATACCAAGCTTAACTGATATTCAGGCACCTGATGTACTAAATGAATTAGCAAAAGCAGAATCTGGAATTATCTTAGTTACTGGCGCAACAGGTAGCGGAAAATCAACAACTTTAGCTGCATTAATTGATCATATAAATCAGACGTTAGCTAAACATATTATCACATTAGAAGACCCTATTGAGTTCATTTATCAAAGTGATAAATCACTTATCCAACAACGCGAAATTAACCATTTTGGTGATGCAATTGATAGTTTATTAAGGCAAGATCCAGATATCATTTTATTGGGTGAATTACGCAATAAACAGACCATTCAAGCTGCATTAACTATTGCTGAAACCGGCCATTTAGTTCTTGCAACATTGCACACTCGTACCGCAATACAGACAATCAACCGTATTATTGATGTCTTTGAAGAGGGGACACGTGCATTAATTCGCACTCAGCTATCAAATAGTTTAAAAGCGATAGTCTGTCAAAAATTAATACCTTATAAACAAAGTCGAAAAGCTATTTTTGAAGTTCTGATCAACACCCCAGCCGTCAGCAATTTGATCAACGAAGGTAAAACAAGGCAGATATTATCATTAATGCAAACTGGTCAACAATTTGGTATGCAATTAATGATTGATTAAGTTAAATAGTAAAAATTTCGTCTTCTTTTTATTCGTAAATTTTATAAGTTTTATTCAAAAATTTATTTTATAATCTTTATAGTATTTCATTCATAAAGGTATAAAAAAATGGAACAGCGTATAGGTCTTATCGGTATTGGGAATATGGGTAATGCCATTTTACAAGGTATTTTAGCAAGTAATATTGTGCCGGGAACGCAAATTTACGTTTATGATCCTCATCCCGAAAAGGGCCAAGCACTTAATCAAGCTCATTCAATAAATAATTTAGGATCGGCAAAAGATGTTGCACGAGAATCAGATATTGTTTTCATAGCAGTTAAACCCAATGTTATTGTGGATGTATTAAATGATATTCAAAAGGAGTTAAAAAAGGATACCATTGTCATCTCGATTGCTGCTGGTGTAACAATTAAAACTATTGCGCAATGTGTAGGCTATGAACAAAAAATTGTTAGGGTTATGCCAAATACTCCAGCTTTAGTTAATGCCGCTATGTGTTCTATCACACCTAATACAGAAATTACTGATCAAGAATTAACAATTGTTGAAACTTTATTAAATTGTATTGGTGAAACAGAAGTTGTACCTGAATACTTAATTGATGCCGTAGTTGGGGCAAGTGGCTCTTCTCCTGCATTTGTATTTATGTTCATTGAAGCATTGGCTGATGGTGCAGTTAAAGGTGGTTTATCTAGAAAACAAGCTTACAAATTTGCGGCACAAACAGTGATGGGTTCAGCTAAATTATTGCTGGAGACAGGAAAACATCCAGGTGAATTAAAAGATATGGTTTGTTCACCAGCGGGTACTACAATTGAAGGCGTGCAAGTACTTGAGGAAAAAGGCTTTCGAGCAGCTATCATTGACGCAGTAGAGGCTTCAATTCAAAAATCCAAAGATTTGTCAAAAAATTAAAGATTGTTAACATGAACAATAACAAATAGTTATTGTTCATTTCATTTTTAATTGTAAATAATAGCAAATCATTGCTTGTATTAGTCATCTATTTATGAGTTAATAGTCACCAGCATATTACATGCAGATATATTTTGTAACATTTAGATTTATGCAGTTTGTAGTTTACTTTAATCACATTTGTATTAGTTCTCTTCAGTCTTCTCTTCTGTTTGTTAATAAGTAGTCTAGGTTTTATGTTCTAATGTTTCGCCTTTGATGGCTGTAATTAATTTATTTATAGGAAGATTTTTATGTCTAAAAAAACTGGTCAAGTTAAATGGTTCAATGAAAGTAAAGGTTTTGGTTTTATTTCACCTGCTGATGGAAGTAAAGATGTGTTTGTTCATTTTTCTGCAATCTCTGGCGATGGATTTAAAACTTTAGGCGAAGGTCAACAAGTTGAGTTCTCTATCCAAGATAGTCCTCGTGGCCCTGCTGCTGCTGATGTTACAATTATCTAATTTGTAATTTTTAAATTATCTTATCGATATTGATTATTGATAAGATTTTTCATATTATCTTATCAGTATTAATTATTGATAAGATTTTTTACATTTAATTAATAGACTTTCCTTACCAATTCTTATATTATCCCTTCAAAGTAATTCAGTAATAAACATACTTTTATGTTCTAAATATTTATAATTTTAAGGAAAAGAAACAATGAAAAAATTAGTATTATCTGTTGCATTATTAGGTTTATCTTCTGTTGCTATGGCTGAGTTATCAGAATCTTGCAAAACTTACTTTGAAAAAGTTGATAGCTTTGTTAAATCTATTCCTGATGATGCTGCTACTAAACAACAAACAGACATGATCAAACAAAACTTAGAAACAGCTAAACAACAAATTTCTGCAATGCCTACTGCAAATCAAGAAGAAGGCTGTAAACAAGCAACTGAAGTATTAAAACAACTAGAAGCTTCAATCCCAGCTAAAAAATAAAGTCATTGTTTAGACGCTATTATTTCTTACGATAGCGAAAATCCCAAGGGGCTATTGGATGTTTATCTTTCCATAGTCCTTTTTTGTTTTGTTTAGCTTTTAATTCGAGCTTTACCATATTCTTATTACTAGCAACGCCTTTGAAGCGGTAAGCCCACGCAAAGCCATTTTCCACCATCTTAGCATTAATGTTGACTTGTTTTAGATAGATGACGCCTAATGTCCGTTGATAAATATCCTTTTTATTTTCTTTAACATAAACAGTTTTACCCGCAATCAACGATGCTAAGTATTTTCTTGATGCATTACCATATGCTTGGTGTCTTTCTGGAGCATCAATATCGAGCAACCGGACGCGAATTTTTTTATTTGTTAATATATCAACGGTATCACCATCAATTACTTTTACAACTTTACCATTAAAGTCTGCTTGTGCTTGACCGATTACAACAAATAAGAGGATTAGGAGAGATTTTCTTAAAAAATACATTACGGATTGTTTCTTAAAATAGTAGCGTAAAAAAAGCTACTCCTTGCTAATTATCAGTAATTAATAATAGTGAGCAAGGAGTGTAAGATTATATTGAATTAAAATTCAGACGTGTCTTTAAATAAACCAACTTTAAGATCAGTTGCTTCATAAATTAATTTACCATCAACGTAAACTTCACCATCGCCGATTCCCATGATTAATTTACGATTAATAACACGTTTAAAATTAATTTTATAAGTCACTTTTTTGTTATTAGGTAATATTTGACCTTTTAATTTTAATTCACCAACACCAAGCGCTCGGCCTTTACCTTTACCGCCAATCCAGCCTAAATAAAAACCGACTAATTGCCATAAAGCATCAAGACCAAGACAACCAGGCATTACCGGATCGTTTTTGAAATGACATTTAAAAAACCATAAATCAGGATTAATATCAAACTCAGCTTCAACATAACCTTTACCGAAACTACCACCGTCTTCATTCATTTCAATAACGCGATCCATCATTAGCATCAAATCAGACGGTAATGGCGGCCCATCATGACCAAATAATTCACTATTACCTGATTTAATTAGATCTGCTTTATCATACGAAGATTTACGTTCAAATGTCATAAAAAAACCTTTTATTTTGTTGTCATTACATAATTGCTTATAGAATCATTATTGATTAAAAAACTAATAATTAACCTAAGCTGTAAAGTTTTACATGATTATTTCATTAATCGCATCAATGAAATTTTGGTCTCAAGTTTATTGTGTATTGTTACTTTTTGCAATTTTTTTCCAGCGACTGAGCCAACCATCACGTCTTCTATCTTGAATCAGCATTGATTGCATACGAGCATGAATCAACTTATAAAGACTAATATTATTCTCATCTTTGTAAGGAATACCAGTTAATAAATAGAGCGCATCGGCGACATGTTCGACAGTCCAAATAGAGAATTTATCATTATTAATTGCCTCAATAATATCATCGCTTAAGCTTAAATGGCGCTGATTACTAGCAGGAATAATAACACCTTGTTGGCCCGTCAAACCTTGGTGCTGACAAACAGCAAAAAAGCCTTCTATTTTCTCATTAACGCCACCAATAGATTGAACATGGCCAAATTGGTCAACAGATCCTGTCACAGCTAATTGCTGATCGATAGGTTGATTAGATAGCGCACTAATCAGCGCGCAAAGCCCCGCTAGTGAAGCGCTATCGCCATCAATCTCATTATAGGATTGTTCAAATACTAATGACGTAGAAAATGGAAGTTGATGATTGATTGCAAACTCAGACATAATAAACGCTTGCATAATCATCATCCCTTTAGAATGAATATTGCCAGCAAGATCGGTTTTACGTTCAATATCAATTAATTCACCGTCACCAAAATGGACAAGACAGCTTAACCGTGTTGGCTCACCAATCGCTTTTGGATAACCGGGGTATTCAATAACTGACAACCCATTAATCTGCCCAACCACTTGTGACTGAGTATCAATCAAAATTTGATTGGTAAAAATCTCATCATGGAACCGCTCAGCTAAATAATTTTCTCGCCATGCTTTTTGTTCTAAAGCCTTTGTGACGGCTAAAGCATCAATATTCTGATTTTCTATAAAATAAGATGAATTTAGCAGAATCGATTGCACCCATTCAACGCTAAGTGGTAAATAATATTGATCACCCGTATATCTTGTTGCGTGTTTATAAATTTTAGCAAAAGCAGATTGCTCAATTTTAGGTAGCGCTAAGTGGTGACTTATAAATTGTAAATAATTCATCCAATCATTAATTCGCTGAGGTTCAGTTATATGCATTTCACTTTCAAATTCAGCATAAATAGATGATGAATAAAATTCTGGTTCAAATTCCTGCAATTCAGCTAGAGAGAGTCTATCTCCGACTAAAATAATGCGTAAATCCAACGGCATGGCAGGAATAGATAATGGTAATGGATGAGAATCATCAGCTGAAAACCATTCAAAAGTTTGTGACAGAACCATCTGTTTTAACTTAGCCCAAACTACTGGTTGCGCAAGCAGTGAACGCAATCCTAAAATTAAAACACCACCATTAGCATCATGAACTAAACCAGCTTGTAATTTGATTGGACTATTTTCAGGTTGCCTAACACAACCAAATAGTTTTTCCATATCAACGATTGTTGCTGATAGACAATTATCTTGGGATGCAAAATTATCTTGCTTACTTTTCGCTTCAGTTAAGGTAATTTTATTATCACTAAAGTAATAGCTATAACCTAAATGGGTCGTTGTGAGATTACGCTTTACCGACTGCTTTAATAAATCAAAAAAAAGCTCGCTTTCAGATGCTTTTAAAAGCACAAAGCGAGAACGATACTGCGTATTATGATTTTTGCACAATAAGGATACAGCAGCAGCAACGCGAGGTTGCCACGATAACAAATTGGTTAATCCATCACTGCATAAATTTGTTTTAATATCGCTATTATTTACAATGTCATTTACGTTAGGTTGGACTTCTTGAGAGTTGAGTTGTTTGATTGCCAAAGTTAGTATCTTTTTAATTAGCTATATTATTAAAGCAAATTATAACAAGTATCGATAGCAACGCCAACAAATAACCAAAGGCTTTATGCTAAAAAAATTACGGAAAGATTTTAAAAAATCAGTTAAACTGTGACGTAAATTTCAATTAAGTTTTTCTTGGTAATTACTACAATTAAATATGCTCAAACTCAAAAACAATCATATCAAAGACGATAAAACCTCGCAGATAGTTAGTTGGGGGCATTGGTTTACGCTATTTAATATTCTGGTAGTCATTTTACTTGGTAGTCAATATTTGCTCATTGCTGATTGGCCCCGAACATTCATGGGGCGTTTTTATGCAATTATCAGTGCGATTGGGCATTTTAGTTTTCTTACTTTCATTGTTTATTTGATATTGCTTTTTCCGTTAAGTTTTCTTATTCACTCTTCACGATGGCAAAGGATTATTGCAACTATCGTTGCAACGATAGGAATTAGTTTACTGCTTATTGATGTTGAAGTTTTCTCGCATTTTAGGATGCATCTAAATTTATCTATCTGGCAACTATTTACCTCGGATAAAGCATCTTTTCTCAATAGTGCATTTATATTAATACCCTTTATTCTTTTGGTTGAAATATTATTCTCGATTTGGAGTTGGAAAAAACAACGCAGTTTAAGTAAACGCAAACGTTTTGCTAGACCTGTAGTAATAGGTTTTATTCTATGCTTTGTCTCATCACATTTGATTCATATTTGGGCCGATGCTAACTTCTATCGTCCAATTACGATGCAACGATCAAGCTTACCGCTGTCGTATCCGTTAACGGCGCGTCATTTTCTTGAGCGCTATGGATTTATTGAAGAGAATGGTTATCGTAATCGCGCAATTCAAGAAGGTAACCCATTTGCGATCGCTATTGAATACCCACTCGATAAAATTTCATTTAATGAAAATCAAGATAAACCGAATATCTTGATTATTGATATTAATGGTTGGAATGATCGACTATTAGCCAATAATATGCCTTGGCTGAAAGAATTTGCTAGCCAAAATATACAATTTACTAATCATTATGGCGCAAGTAGCCAAGCCTACTTAAATAACTTCTCATTATTCTATGGCCTTGACCCGAATTATTATAATAGTATCTTGGCCGGGCATAAGCCATCGGTATTATTCGAAACTGTAACGAAACAACATTATAACGTTGGTCTATTCTCGGCTGATGGTTTTTCTGAACCACTTTATCGTTATGCATTATTGTCTAATTTCACCACCCCAGATGGTAAAAAGCAGTCTAACAAGCAAACCACTGATAATTGGATGGCATGGCATGATGAACAAAATCAACTCGAAAACCACGCTCCTCTATTTTCTGTCATCCAATATTCACTGAGTGCCAAAAATAAAAAAATGCCAATAACCGAACTAGAAACAGATGCAAAAAAACTCGACCAATATTTAGAATCTTTAATTGCATATTTAACATTATCTAATGCATACGAAAACACCATAATTATTATTACCGGTTCTAATGACATAAAAATAGATGATGCTAAAAAATCTGCTTTACGTAATGATGAAGTTAGCTTTAATCGAAATACCTTAAAAGTACCATTAATTATTTCATGGCCAGGTAAAGAGGCAAAAGAAGTTAATAATATAACTTCTGAAACGGATATATTAAGAACATTAATGCAAGATGCTCTCAACGTCACTACACCTGCAAAACAGTATAGCCAAGGTCAAAATCTATTTCAAGAGCGTGAATGGATTCTAGCTGGAAGTGAAAATCAGGTTGCAGCGCTTTATGGTAATAAAACCGTGGTAATTGATGCGTATGGACGATCTAAAATCTATGATCTAAACGGTAATCAATTGAAAGATGAAAAGATAAACTTACCTACATTCTTACAAATTGTCACCGAAAATCGTCATTTTATTGTGGTAGATAATTAAACAATGTTTTCCAAAGAGGTGAATATTACTTCACCTCTTTTCCCATTGCTTGTAGATCAGCATGATAAGATGAACGCACAAATGGTCCGCAAGCTGCATGGGTAAATCCCATAGCCAGCGCCATCTGTTTTAATTCATCAAATTCCTCAGGTGAAACATAGCGTTCCACTGGCAAATGATACTTACTTGGTTGTAGATACTGACCTAAAGTTAGCATGGTAACACCATGGCTACGCAAATCTTTTAAAACCTGAATAAGTTCTTCATTGGTTTCGCCTAAACCAACCATCAATCCTGATTTTGTGGGAATTTCGGGGTGTTTTTGTTTAAACGTTTCAAGTAATTGTAACGATCCCTCATAACTTGCTCCTGGACGTATTTTTTTATACAAACGAGGAATATTTTCCAAATTATGATTAAACACATCCGGAGGGTTTTCACTTAAAACCGCAACGGCTTCATTAACACAACCACGAAAATCAGGAGTTAAAGTTTCAATTTTTATATTCGGGCTTAATGAACGAATCTCTTGAGTACATGAAGCAAAGTGACTCGCTCCGCCATCTTTCAAATCATCACGATCAACAGAGGTGATCACAACATAACGCAATTTCATCTCTTGAATTGTTTGCGCAAGCTTATTCGGTTCCTCACGGTCTGGTGGCAAAGGGCGACCATGAGCAACATCACAGAAAGGACACCGACGAGTACAAATATCCCCTAAAATCATAAAAGTCGCGGTCCCATGATTAAAGCACTCCGCCAAGTTAGGGCATGAAGCCTCTTCACAAACCGAATGTAACCCATGTTTACGCATCGTATTTTTAATATGCGTAATATTTTCTGTATTTGCCGACAACTTAATTCTCATCCAATCAGGTTTTTTTAAAGGAGCTGTATCCTCTATAGTGATTGAGGGAATTAGACGCGTTTTTTCGGCATCACGATATTTTGAACTGCGGATTTCAGTATTTTGCATAATTCACATCTTAATAGTTTGGTAGCTGATTAATAAAATAATCAGTCAATAAATGGTTAATCTCTTGGCGATCAATTTTTGAAACATATTGTTTCAACTGCGTCATTTCTAATCCAGCATAACCACATGGATTAATATAATTAAAAGGAGTGAGATCCATATCGATATTAAGGGCTAATCCATGTAAGGTACAGCCACGCTTAATATGTAATCCAAGAGAACAGATCTTCTGTTGATTGACATAAACGCCCGGAGCGTCTTGTTTTGAATAGGCGACTATCTCATAGTGTTTTAATGTTTGAATAACACTATTTTCTAAATAATTGACGACATCACGAATACCTATTTTACGCCTTTTTAAATCCAATAAGATATACATAATTTGTTGTCCAGGCGCATGGTATGTAATTTGACCACCACGATCAGTTTGCACAACAGGAATATCCGTTTTAGTAAGCAGGTGCTCAGGTTTTCCAACCTTACCTTGAGTAAAAACCGGAGGATGTTCAACTAGCCAAATCTCGTCTTGAGTTTGCTTATCACGCTGCTGAGTAAAATCATGCATAGCTTGATAAGTATGCCAATAAGGCATAGTGTTTAACTCTTTAATAATGACGTTTTTACTTGGCATATTATCTGTCAATTCAGTCTTAATTTAACAATAAATTAACAACTATATAGCAGATTTTACTATAACTTGACAACCGCTAACTATTCAAGGTATAACTCAAAACGCAGTATTCTTTCCAATCTCATGAGTTAAATTTGACTTATATCAAATAATTATCTTTTTATTTATATTAATAATTGAAATAGTTGATTAATTTAATAGGAATTAACATTCTTTTCAGAGCGGTGGTTTGCTTTACTTTTTAATGGAAACTGGCAGACTGATATCAATTAAGCATCCGTAATGCAAAGTTGAAGCTTATAATTTTAGTTATGGCGTCTGTTATAGCTAAGGATAGCAAAAACTGCATTTTTTAAACAAAAAAGAGGTTTTATATGTCGGACATGCAAATGAATGATATCGATCCAGTCGAAACAAAGGATTGGCTGGAAAGTTTAGATTCTATTATTCGAGAAGAAGGCGTCGAACGTGCTCAATATATTATTGAACAGATTGTCAATAAAGCTAGAGATGGTGGTGTACCTTTACTATTTGGTTCTTCAACCAGTAACTATATAAACACAATCCCTGTCGAAGAACAACCAGCATATCCAGGTGATTGGGAAATTGAAAGACGAATCCGTTCAATTGTTCGTTGGAATGCAATTATGATGGTCTTACGAGCTTCTAAAAAAGATTTAGAGCTTGGTGGTCATATGGCATCATTCCAATCTGCTGCTACATTTTATGAAGTATGTTTTAACCATTTCTTCCGTGCTCGCAATGAAAAAGATGGTGGGGATTTAATCTATTTCCAAGGTCATATCTCACCGGGTATCTACTCACGCGCTTTTATTGAAGGTCGTTTAACTGAAGAACAGCTTGATAACTTTAGACAAGAAGTTCACGGTAAAGGTTTATCATCTTATCCTCATCCAAAATTAATGCCGGAATTCTGGCAATTCCCAACCGTATCAATGGGGTTAGGACCAATTAGTGCAATCTTCCAAGCTCGCTTTTTAAAATACTTAAACCATCGTGGTTTAAAAGATACCACTGAACAAACGGTTTACGCGTTCTTAGGTGATGGTGAAATGGATGAGCCAGAAGCAAAAGGTGCAATCACGGTTGCAACACGTGAAAAACTTGATAATTTAGTCTTTGTTATCAATTGTAACTTGCAACGTCTTGATGGCCCGGTAACCGGTAATGGCAAAATAGTGAACGAACTAGAAGGTGTGTTTGCTGGCGCTGGTTGGAATGTGATTAAAGTACTTTGGGGCGATCGTTGGGATAAATTATTGCAAAAAGATAAATCAGGGAAATTAATTCGTTTAATGAATGAAACTCTTGATGGCGATTATCAAACTTTCAAATCAAAAGACGGCGCTTATGTACGTGAACACTTCTTTGGAAAATATCCTGAAACGGCTGAATTAGTCAAAGATATGTCTGATGAAGAGATCTTCAGACTAAACCGTGGTGGTCAAGACCCCGAAAAAATGTTTGCTGCATTTGCAAGAGCAAAAGAGACAAAAGATCGCCCAACAGTTATTTTAGCCCACACCATTAAAGGTTATGGAATGGGTGAAGCCGCAGAAGCGAAAAACATTGCACACCAAGTCAAAAAAATGAATATGGATGGCGTTCGCCATGTTCGTGACTTCTTCAACATTCCGGTTACTGATGAAGCACTCGAAAAATTACCTTATATCAAATTCGAAGAACATAGCCCGGAATACAAATATATTCATGAACGACGTCAAGCATTACATGGTTATGTGCCTTCACGGCTAACTAAATTCTCAGGAACGGTTTCTATCCCTCCTTTAAGCGAATTTGCGCCGTTACTTGAAGCACAATCTAAAGAAATCTCAACCACTATCGCTTTTGTGCGTGCGCTTAACATCATGCTAAAAGATAAAGACTTAGCACCGCGACTAGTACCAATTCTCGCTGACGAAGCGCGTACGTTTGGTATGGAAGGTCTCTTCCGTCAAATTGGTATATATAACCCACATGGTCAACAATATACCCCACAAGATAAAGAGCAAGTTGCTTACTATCGTGAAGATGAAAAAGGTCAAATTCTCCAAGAGGGTATTAACGAATGTGGCGCGACTGCATCATGGTTAGCGGCTGCTACTTCTTATAGTAATAACGATTTACCGATGATTCCTTTCTACATCTATTACTCAATGTTTGGCTTCCAACGCATTGGTGATTTAATGTGGGCGGCGGGTGACCAACAAGCTCGAGGCTTCATGATTGGAGGAACTTCTGGTCGCACTACATTAAATGGTGAAGGCTTACAACACCAAGATGGTCACAGCCATATTCAAGCATTAACCATCCCTAACTGCTTATCATACGATCCAGCCTACGCTTATGAGGTCGCGGTTATTATGCAAGATGGCTTACGTCGTATGTATGGTGAACAAGAAAATGTTTACTACTACATCACCACACTAAATGAAAACTATGCCCAACCTGCAATGCCTGAAGGTGCAGAAGAGGGGATTCGTCGTGGTATTTATAAGTTAGATACCGTTGAAGGCCAACAAGGCAAACCAACAGTTCAATTATTAGGTTCTGGATCAATGCTACGTCATGTTCGTGAAGCGGCTGATATCCTTGCTAAAAACTATGGCGTCAGTTCTGACATTTACAGTGTAACGTCATTCACCTTACTTGCTCGAGATGGTCAAGATTGCGAACGTTACAACATGTTACATCCAAGCGAAGAAGCAAAAGTGCCATATGTTGCTCAAATAATGAATAACAATCCTGCTGTTGTTTCCACTGATTACATGAAACTCTATGCAGAACAAATTCGAGGATTTGTACCAGCAGAAAGCTACCGAGTACTCGGTACAGATGGATTCGGTCGTAGTGATAGCCGAGAAAATTTACGTCATCATTTTGAAGTCGATGCATCTTATGTTGTGATTGCAGCACTAGGAGAACTAGCTAAACGTGGTGATATTCAGCCAAGTATTGTTGAAGACGCGATTAAAAAGTTCGAAATCAATGCTGACAAACTCAATCCACGTATTGCATAAGAGGTAAAAATAATGAGTATTGAAATAAAATTACCTGATATCGGAAGCGATGAAGTTGAAGTAACAGAAATCCTAGTTAAAGTCGGCGACAAAGTTGATGTAGATCAATCACTATTAACTGTCGAAGGCGATAAAGCATCGATGGAAATACCGGCACCACAGGCTGGTATTGTGAAGTCAATCATTGTCAAAGTTGGCGATAAAGTGACGACAGGTGTTAGTATTATGGAATTTGACGAAGAGGGCGCAAGCGCGTCAAAAACGCCTGCTCCAGAAGTTTCAGCTCCAGCTCCAGCTTCTGCGCCAGCACAAAATAGTAGCCAAGTCGTTGATGTTAATGTTCCAGACATTGGTGGCGATGAAGTAGAAGTGACTGAAATATTAGTTAAAGTTGGTGACTCAGTTTCAGTTGATGATTCACTCATCACCGTTGAAGGTGACAAAGCCTCGATGGAAGTACCCGCAACTATAGCTGGTACAGTAAAAAGCATCACTGTTAAAATTGGCGATAAAGTCAAAACTGGCTCCAAAATAATGGAGTTTGAAACGAATAGTGCACCCGTTAAAGCTGAACCTGCGCCAGCTCCAGCTCCAGCTCCAGCTCCAGCTCAAGCTCAAGCTCCTGCACCTGCACCAGTTGCTGAGACAGCTAAACCTGCACCAACTGCAAATGAATTTGTAGAAAACGATGCTTACGCACATGCCACACCATCAGTTCGACGATTAGCAAGAGAATTTGGTATCAATCTTGCAAAAATCCAACCTACAGGCCCTAAACATCGTGTACTTCGTGAAGATATCCAAAACTATGTCAAAAATGCCGTAAAACAAGTCGAAAACGGTGGATCATCTGGTGCATTCCCTGGATTATTACCATGGCCAAAAGTCGATTTCAGTAAATTTGGTGAAATTGAATCTTTACCATTAACTAAAATTCAAAAAGTTTCTGGTGCAAATTTACATCGAAACTGGGTGATGATTCCTCATGTCACTGAATTTGATGAAACAGATATCACTGAACTAGAGGCATTTCGTAAGCAACAAAATGCTGAAGCAGAAAAGAAAAAACTCGATCTCAAAATTACTCCGCTCGTGTTTATCATGAAGGCCGTAGCGAGTGCTTTAACTGCTTATCCGCGTTTTAATAGTTCATTGTCAGAAGATGCACAAACTCTTATCATTAAAAAATACATCAACATCGGTGTGGCAGTTGACACGCCAAATGGTTTAGTTGTTCCTGTATTTAAAGATGTAAATAAAAAAGGCATTATTGAACTTTCACGTGAACTTGCTGAAATCTCCAAAAAAGCGCGAGACGGTAAACTCACAGGTAGTGATATGCAAGGTGGTTGTTTCACTATTTCCAGTCTTGGTGGCATCGGAACGACATCATTTACCCCAATTGTAAATGCGCCAGAAGTGGGCATACTTGGTGTATCTCGCTCAAGTATGAAACCAGTATGGAATGGTAAAGAATTTACACCACGCTTAATGTTACCTTTATCATTATCCTTCGATCACCGAGTGATTGATGGTGCAGATGGTGCACGCTTCTTAAGCCATATTGTTAATGTTTTATCCGACTTACGTCGACTAGTGATGTAAGGGGGGAAATCAGTTATGAGTCAAGATATCAAAACACAAGTTGTTGTATTAGGTGCTGGGCCAGCGGGTTATTCCGCCGCTTTCCGTGCCGCCGATCTTGGATTAGATGTGACATTAGTCGAACGCTACTCAACTCTAGGTGGTGTTTGCCTTAATGTTGGCTGTATTCCTTCTAAAGCATTATTGCATGTTGCTAAAGTGATGGATGAAGCAAAATCCCTCACCGAACATGGCATCCATTTTGGAACGCCAAAGCTAGAACTCGACAAAGTTCGTGCATGGAAAGAAAAGGTCATCAATCAGCTTACTAACGGGCTGGCAGGCATGGCCAAAATGCGTAAAGTTAATGTGATTCAAGGTGAAGCGCAATTCACCGGTAGTCACACAATGGATGTCACCTCTGCCAAAGGGATAACTAAAATTACCTTTGATAATGCTATTATTGCAGCAGGATCTCGACCAATAACCTTACCATTCATTCCTCATGACGATCCTCGTATATGGGACTCAACCGATGCGTTAGCATTAACCACTATTCCTAAAAAATTACTGTTAATGGGTGGTGGTATTATTGGTCTGGAAATGGGTACCGTATATCACGCATTGGGTTCAGAAGTGGATGTGGTTGAAATGCTAGATCAGGTGATCCCAGCTGCGGATAAAGATGTGATAAAAGTCTTTACCAAACAAATTCAAAAGAAATTTACCTTACGCTTAGAAACTAAAGTAAATACGGTCGAAGCCAAACATGATGCAATCTATGTCACCATGGAAAAGAAAGATGGAACCATCGAAACGCACACTTACGACGCAGTACTAGTGGCGATAGGTCGAGCGCCAAATGGTAAACTTATCAATGCTGAAAAAGCTGGAGTAAATGTGACCGATCGTGGTTTTATTGAAGTCGATAAACAGATGAGAACTAATGTTCCACATATCTATGCGATCGGTGATATTGTGGGTCAACCAATGTTGGCTCATAAAGGGGTTCATGAAGGGCATGTTGCAGCTGAAGTGATAGCGGGTAAAAAACATTATTTCGATCCGAAAACCATACCATCCATTGCTTACACCGAGCCAGAAGTTGCCTGGGTAGGATTAACTGAAAAAGAAGCGAAAGCAAAAGGTATCGATTATGAGGTCGCCATATTCCCATGGGCAGCATCAGGGCGAGCAATTGCGTCTGATTGTTCAGAAGGGATGACTAAACTAATCTTTAACAAAGCCGATAATCGCCTTCTTGGTGGTGCGGTAGTTGGAGCGAACGGTGGTGAACTACTTGGAGAGATCACTCTTGCTGTAGAGATGGGCTGTGATGCAGAAGACATTGCACTAACCATCCACGCTCACCCAACCTTACATGAATCAATTGGACTCGCGTCCGAAGTGTATGAAGGTACGGTTACCGATCTACCTAATCCAAAGGCCGTTAAAAAATAAGTAATATCTACTCTTATCATTGAAATAATGCCGTTAGCTTACTAACGGCATTTTATTTTTCTTGCTTGAGAACATTGACATCCCAAACTTCCCGATTAAATGAGTAAAAAAGGGGAGATAACTATCTAATTCATCAGAATAATCTAACCTACTTTTATTATCCTGCGATTTTTAACCGCTAAATTTTTTCACATTATCGGAAAGTACGAATAAAAAATTACAATTTTAACAATCCTATTTATTAAAAATGATCTAATTATTCGCAAAATGATAAATTACGATATCAAAAAAAGTTGAGGAGCGGGGTTTTTGAAGGTGTTTTTTGCAAAATCATAGAAAATAAAATTGTAGCTAAAATTCTTTTTTATAATGAGAGTCTTCTAATTGATAGGGAATATTTGATTTTAATATCTTGCGATTTTTAACCGCTAAATCTTTTCACATTATCAGATAAGTACGAATAAAAAATTACAATTTCAACAATCCTATTTATTAAATATGCTCTAATGATTCGCAAAATGATAAATTACGATATCAAAAAAAGTTGAGGAGCGGGGTTTTTGAAGGTGTTTTTTGTAAAATTATGGGAAATAAAATTGTAGCTAAAATTCTTTTTTATAATGAGAGTCTTCTAATTGATAGGGAAGATTTGATTTTAATATCATTAATAATTATTAATTGGTTGATCATTTCACCAACTAGCCAAAAGCAATAAAAAAGCCAGTTTTAAAAATAAGCATTAAACTGGCTTAATCGAGAATTTACTTCAACTAATTAAAAGAAGTATTTAAATCTTACACGAGCACCATAACGATCATCGGTGTTATCGCCATGAGATTTACTTCTATCAAGTAATGACCAATAAGCACCTAAATAGATATTAAAATTATCCATATCTAACACATCATCAATTAGATATGAGGCATTAACAGTATGAATTTTATATTTACCTTTGCTATTTATATGGCCATCTTTAACACGATTATATGGATTAAATTTTTTGATATCATTGTTCGCAAATAAGTAACCTAAGCCGATTTTTTCCCAAACAATATTTGTGCCAATGGTCATATCTTTTTCATCTTTAGCATTCATATAAGCAAAGCTGGCATTAAATCTGAATCCTGCTGCATCCCAATCGCCTTGATTGTTCCATGAAAAAGTCGCGCCATAACCAGTTCTTTGTGATTGATCGCGGAATTTACCGTTATCATCATGATAACCGTAAGCATTTTTTACCACATTTGTTTCGGCAGCAATTGCGGTTGAAATGCTTTCATTTTTCCAAGATAAAACGGGACGTAAATAGACCACGTTTTTCTTCTTATCGATTTCATAACCATGATAAGCCGATTTATTAAACATTTTCTCGCCATTATTGACCAATGCATTTAACTCAAAATTGACATTATCAAATAGCGGTGTATTTAATTGAATACCGCCACCATTATTACTACGACCACGACCCTCTTTCAACATATAGATATAGCCAAAGCCGTCTTCATATAAATCATTGGCAGTATTACCTGAATATTCAATAAAGGTATCTTGTCCAAGCGGGAACATATCATAAGCTTCATAACGACCAATTTTAATATTCCACTCGTTTTTCTGACCAAAATAAAATGCCGCATCATCCAGATTCACATCACCACCTAAATCTGCTAAGGGTTGCACCACGAATCCAGCAAAGTTTTTGTTGTTAATTTCACGATAGCCATCTAAACCAATCAATATACGACCATTGATATCCCAACGATCTTTGTCAGAAGGTTTATTTTTTTTATCAGCAGTCTCCCTCAAAGAGCTAAGTTGCTGTTTGCTACTAGCGGCATCCACATTAAATTCGACGTCTCCATATAACTTTAACTGTCCTTGCGGAGTATCCCATTGAATAGCCGCATTTGCCATTGAACTTAACCCAATCAGACTACACATAAACATCTTCTTCATAAAATTAACTCCTTGAATAGTTATAATATTTAACAACAGTTTTATGTATGCGATAACAAAATTTAAAGCAAAATGGTGGTTCAATTTTAATAAAAGCGTTATTGATTCGTGATGACATCGTTTACAAATGATGTTATATGGAGTTAAGTAAATTTAAAATGACCAAAATTGAAATCTGTGACACGTGTAACATTTTTTATTCAATCTAATAATCATATCCTCACCAATACAGTGCGATTAACAATATTGTTTAGCTTAGCCATAAGTAAGTAGAAACTGTATTTTAAAGGCAATTAAGTATATAATGCCGGGCAAATTCAATTAATCATTATCAAATATATAGAGTTATGAAACCTTCAATTATCAGTAAATTGGAAACGCTACAAGAGCGTTATGAAGAGGTTCAAGCATTACTATCTGATGCAACGGTTATTGCCGATCAAAACCGATTTCGAACCCTTTCAAAAGAATATGCACAATTAACCGATGTGGTTAAGTGCTTTGCTAATTGGCAGCAAACTCAAGAAGACATCGAAACTGCCAAGATGATGCTATCTGATCCTGAAATGAGTGAAATGGCTCAAGAAGAGTTAAATGAGGCCATGGCTCAAGTTGAACAGCAAGAAAAACAGTTACAAGTACTTTTATTACCGAAAGATCCGAATGATGACTACAACTGTTTTGTTGAAGTTAGAGCAGGCACAGGCGGTGATGAAGCTGCAATTTTTGCTGGTGATTTAGCCAGAATGTACACAAGATACGCCGAATCTCGCAACTGGCGTGTTGAAATCATGAGTGCAAATGATGGTGAATATGGCGGTTATAAAGAAGTGATCATGTTAGTCAGTGGTGATGGTGTTTATGGCCACTTAAAATTTGAATCAGGTGGACATCGTGTTCAACGCGTACCTGAAACTGAGTCACAAGGTCGTATTCACACATCTGCTTGTACTGTTGCTGTTTTACCTGAGATTCCTGAAGCAGAAATGCCAGAAATCAATCCAGCGGATTTAAAAATTGACACCTACCGTTCATCCGGTGCAGGTGGTCAGCATGTTAATACCACTGATTCAGCAATCCGTATTACCCATATTCCAACTGGGATTGTGGTTGAATGTCAGGATGAACGTTCACAACATAAAAACAAAGCGAAAGCGATGTCAGTATTAGTTGCACGTATTCAAGATGCCGAAGCGCGCAAACGTCAACAAGAAGAAGCATCAACCAGACGTAACTTATTAGGTTCGGGTGATCGTTCAGACCGTATCCGAACATATAATTATCCTCAAGGACGGGTTACTGACCACCGTATAAATCTTACCATTTATCGCTTAGATGAAGTGATGGAAGGTAAATTAGATATGCTAATTGAACCAATAGTACAAGAGTACCAAGCAGATCAGCTTGCAGCGTTATCGGAACAGGATGAATGACCTATTTAGAATGGCTTAAATTTGCGTCGCAAACCTTAACTGAAAGCGAAAGCCCAAAACGTGATGCAGAAATTTTATTGAGTTTTGTAACTCATAGAACACGCACCTTTTTAATGGCTTTTAGTGAAACATCATTAACTGACGATGAAGTCACTGCGTTAGATGCTTATTTAAAAAGACGTCAAGAAGGTGAGCCAATTGCCTACATAACAGGTGAAAAAGAATTTTGGTCATTAAAATTTAATGTCTCCAACTCGACATTAATCCCGCGCCCCGATACTGAAAAGCTTGTTGAACTTGGTTTAGAATATTTGCCAAAGGCACCTTGTGAAGTTTTGGATTTAGGGACTGGAACCGGAGCGATAGCAATCGCCATGGCAACTGAACGTCCTGATTGCTTATTTACCGCAATCGAAAAAAACAAAGATGCGTTAATATTAGCTCAAAAAAATGCCAAGCAAATCGATGTTAATAATGTTTACTTTTTACTGGGTGATTGGTATAAACCAATAAAAAATCGTAAATTTTCTATGATTACCAGTAATCCCCCTTATATTGATCCAACCGATGTTCATCTATCGCAAGGCGACGTTCGTTATGAGCCTCGTAGCGCATTGGTTTCTGAAGATGATGGACTTGCCGATATTAAAGTCATAGTACAAGGCGCTACTAAACATTTAAATCAATATGGTTGGCTGCTAATCGAGCATGGTTGGAAGCAGGGCTTAGCGGTACAAACTATTTTTAAACAACACGGATTTCAATTAGTCGAAACCTTCACCGATTACAGTGGCAATGACAGAGTCACACTTGGTCGTTGGTTTAAACCTTAACTAGGAATGAGTTTATGATTAAACAAAAAAAAGTAAAAGTAGGTAATATCACGGTAGCTAATGATTTACCGTTTGTATTATTTGGTGGTATGAATGTGCTTGAATCACGTGATTTAGCCATGAAAATTTGTGAACATTATGTCACAGTAACCGATAAACTGAATATTCCTTATATTTTCAAAGCCTCTTTTGACAAAGCTAATCGCTCATCAGTTCACTCTTATCGAGGACCTGGGTTAGAAGAAGGGATGAAAATCTTCCAAGAATTAAAACAGCAATTTGGTATAAAAATTATCACTGACGTTCATACCGAAGAGCAGTGCCAACCCGTTGCCGATGTCGTTGACGTTATTCAATTACCTGCTTTTTTGGCAAGACAAACAGACCTAGTTGTTGCAATGGCGAAAACTGGTGCGGTAATCAATGTCAAAAAACCACAATTTGTCAGCCCAGGACAAATGGGCAATATTGTCGAAAAATTTGAAGAAGCGGGTAATGACCAAGTTATCCTTTGTGATCGTGGTAGCTGCTTTGGTTATGACAACCTTGTTGTTGATATGCTTGGCTTTAACGTAATGAAAAAAGTTAGCAAGGGTTCGCCAGTGATTTTTGATGTAACTCATGCGCTACAATGTCGTGACCCAATGGGAGCAGCATCAGGTGGTCGTCGTGGTCAAGTTACTGAATTAGCTCGTTCAGGTATGGCGGTAGGTATTGCTGGATTATTTTTAGAATCACATCCTGATCCAAGTCATGCAAAATGTGATGGTCCATCAGCATTACCGTTAGCAAAACTTGAACCATTCTTAAAACAGATGAAAGCCATTGATGAATTAGTAAAAAGTTTTGAAGAGCTAGATACTGAAAACTAATTGCGCTATCAATTCCAAAGAGAAATGTTATACATTTCTCTTTTTTTTACCTATTACTCACCTCATTAAACTTATTCATTTCATGACTAATTCTGCCCATAATTTCATGACTTAAAAACCATCAAAAAAATAGAGCTTGATTAATTTATCACGTAAAAAAAGAGCCGAAAATCCCACAAAAATAAGCCGAATTCTCATCATTTTGGTGATTTAGATCACGAATTTAGATTAATTAATTTGCGAACTAAAATATGTTTATGCATTATAAAAATGCATATTTGTCCAATCTCCACCTAAATATGTTTCGTAGTTTAGAAAGCAATTCAAAGTAATAAACAATTCAGTTTGGCTTATAACATCCGATTAAGGAAATTTAACGGTCAGTTATATAATTATGGGAATGAAATTATGAGTCTGGATAATGCACTTGGTTTACCCTATCGTTTTAATCATTTTACTAAACTTTTTTTATCGATAACCATTTTAAGTAGCATATGCCCCGCACAAGCTCAATATGCTAGTGAATTTATTGATGATGCATCATTAACCGGTAACGTATTTTTTTGGAATCGCGATCGAGAAAGAAAAAATATTGAAGAACATAAATATGAAAAAAACCTCAGGCACTCATCATTCAACACAAATTTAGATTTTAGATCAGGCTATATTGCTGATCACCTTGGTATTGAACTGGGCGGATATGGTGCATGGGAAGTCAGTAACGGTGGCAATGGTCATCCTAATGAAATTGGTTTTAGTGGTGCACGCACCGTCTGGGATGATGATTGGAAAAAAGATGTCAGTGGTGTGAGCTTTTATAAAGCGCAGGTCAATTTTAAGCAAGATGAATTATTTTGGCTAAAAGCCGGTTTTATTCAGCCATCTGGTCAAACACTATTAGCCCCTCACTGGAGTTTATTACCGGGTACTTATCGAGGTTTTGAATTAGGCACAACGCTCGATTTTGATCAAGCTGGTGCCTTATCGATGTCTTATATGTGGACAGATAAATATAAAGCGCCATGGTACAAACGCCTTTATGAATTTAAACAATGGAGAAAAGGGAAGAAGATTGATTATCTACACTCAGCCGGTTTGAAATATGACTTTAAAAATGATTTAGTGTTAGAAACCGCCTTTGGTCAAGCCAAAAATTACATGAATCAATATTTTGGTAAAGCATCTTATAAAACAGATATGCTTGATAATCCGTTAACCATGAGTTATCAATTTTATGGCGCCAAAGACCAGTCTCATAAAGGGGATAAGGTCTATGACGGCTTAGCATGGTTACAAGCGGCAACATTAGCTTACCAAGTTGGACCAGTTGGTTTACGCCTTGAAGGGGTAGCAATTAAGGCTGAAGGTAAACAAGGCTTCTTTTTACAACGTATGACGCCATATTATGCTTCATCTAATGGACGACTAGATGTTTGGTGGAACTCACGATCGGACTTTAATGCTAATGGTGAAAAAGCCCTATTTGCTGAAGTGACTTACGATTTGGGGAATCTATCAACGTATCTAACCGGCTGGAGAACGGGCGCATCTTATGCTTTTGGTTGGGATGCGAAACCAAATTCAATAGCAAAAAATCAAAAGAATCGCTTAGTTGAATCAGCTTACAATTTTGATTTAGGCTACACTATTCAAGACACTTGGGCTAAAGACACCTCTTTCCAATTACATTACACCAAATATAATAACCATGAAAATCATATCAAAAGTTGGGGTGGTGGATATGGCAACATTTTCCAAGATGAACGAGATATCAAGTTTATTGTCACAATACCTTTCACTGTGTTTCAAGCAAAGCAAAAATAGGGAAATATTATGAAAAAATCTAAAATATTGTTTACTTCAATCGTTTCTCTGCTAAGTTTTGGAGTAGCTTCTTCGGCTTACGCCTCTCAGAAAATTGTTGATGAAATAAGTTCAAAGCTTAGTGTCAAATATACTATTGTTGATAATCAAGCTGGTGAACATGGTGTTGATTGTGCAATTTTAGGTGCTGATTGGGCTTCTTGTTTCAAAGCCACAATCTCGCTAAACAATGATGGCGAAGCTATCAACGACAAAGATTGGGCAATCTATTTTAGTAGTATCAGAATGATATTGGCGGTTGACAATGATCAATTCAAAATCACTCATCTTACCGGTGATCTTCATAAAATAGAGCCAACTGAAAAATTTACCGGATTTCCGGGTAAAGCCAGCATAGATATACCTATTATCGGTGAGTATTGGCAGTTAAGCGAATCGGATGTTATCCCTCGCTGGTATGTAACATCCACCGACGCCACACCTAAAGTGATCAGTAATACTGAATTGGATGATTTTGTTTCCCTAACTGGTGAACAGTGGAAGCGCACGCCCGATGATCATAATATTTTAATGACGACGGTTAATCGATTTGAACGTAATGCCGATATTAAGCCACTTGATAAAAAGGCCATGCGTGGGCAAATTATTCCAACGCCGGTGAAACTTACCCTTGCTGAAAAAGATATACAGCTTGGTAAAAATGGCATTCATCTTCAATTAAAAGGACTTAATGACGCCAGCTTAGCCGTACTCAATCAACAATTTAACAATTTAAATATCCCATTAACGGATAAAGGTTATAAGATTGTAGCAAATATTGATGCGGCCAAATTTAAAAATGGCGTATCAGGTGCTTATCAACTGAATATTGGCGATAAGCAAGCGACTATAACTGCCTTTGATGAACGCGGAATTTTTTATGGTGTAGAATCGATCTTATCGTTGATTCCCGTTAACGAAAACCCAACCATTGCTATGCTAAAAGTCGAAGATTACCCACGCTTTGACTATCGGGGCATTATGTTAGACACCGGACGTAACTTTAAAACAAAGCAAGCGGTGTTAAGATTACTCGATCAAATGGCGAGTTATAAATTAAACAAATTCCATTTTCACCTTAGTGATGATGAAGGGTGGCGAATTGAGATCCCAGGTCTTCCGGAATTGACCGAGGTCGGTAGCAAGCGTTGTCATGATCTGAGCGAAAACAAATGCCTATTACCGCAATTAGGATCAGGGCCTGATAGTGATAATTTAGGTAGTGGCTATTTTAGTCGTGATGATTACATTGAAATTGTCAAATATGCTAAAGATCGCTTTATTGAGGTGATCCCTGAAATTGATATGCCAGCACATGCCAGAGCGGCAATTGTGTCTATGGAAGCACGTTATCAACGACTAATGCAAGAAGGCAAACAAGCAGAAGCTAATGAGTTTCGTTTAGTTGATCCAAGTGATGATTCAAATACCACAACGGTACAATTTTACGATCGAAAAAGTTACCTAAATCCTTGCTTAGATTCATCTAAACGCTTTGTCGATAAAGTGATCACAGAAATTGCCAAGATGCATAACCAAGCAGGACAACCACTGACTGTTTGGCACTTTGGCGGTGATGAAGCCAAAAATATTCGACTTGGTCCGGGATATCAAGATATCCACGCAAAAGAGGCGGGTAAAGGCTTAATCGATCAAAGCATTGAAGATCTACCGTGGGCAAAATCCCAAGCCTGCCAAACATTGGTTAAACAAGGCACCATTAAAGATATAAAACATCTACCGAGTTATTTTGCTATTGAAGCCAGTAAAATAGTTAAAAATCATGGCATCAATCACATGCAAGCATGGCAAGACGGCGTAAAATATGCCGAAAGTGCCAAAGACTTCGCTGTCGATAAAGTCACTGTTAACTTTTGGGACACACTTTACTGGGGTGGTTTTGACTCAGCGAGTGAATGGACCAACAAAGGTTATCAAATAGTGATATCGAATCCTGATTATGTTTATCTTGATTTTCCTTACGAAGTTAATACGTTAGAACCCGGTTATTATTGGGCTACTCGTTTTAATGATGAACGTAAAATATTTAGCTTCGCGCCGAATAACTTACCCCAAAATGCTGAAACATCCGTTGATCGTGATGGAAACCCATTCAATGCTAAAGGCACGTTAGATTGGTCTGGCAGTTACGGCTTATCCGCACAACTATGGAGCGAAATTGTTCGTACTGATAATCAGATGGAATATATGATATATCCAAGGTTAATAGCTGTCGCGGAACGAGCATGGCATCAAGCTGATTGGGAAATTGCTTACCAAAAAGATCGTGAATTTTCGAAAGGAACGACGCATTATGTCGATCAAAACCAATTACTTAAAGATTGGACATTATTTGCTAATTTAGTGGGACAACGCGAATTATCCAAACTTGATTTAGCCAAAATTGTTTATCGCTTACCGACACCGGGGGCGAAAATTGAAAATGGTAAACTCATTGCTAATATCGTCTATCCGGGATTAGCCATTGAATATTCAACTAATCAAGGCGAAAGTTGGCAGCGTTATAAAGGACCCGTTGCCATTAACAATGTTGAACATGTATTGGTTCGTAGTGTCTCTCCAAATCAGAAAAGAACCAGTAGGGCTGTAGGCTTAAAAATGTAAAATATAATTCTTATCCGCTATTTTAGCGGATAAGAATAAATCCCAAAAAGTTGAAGGGTGATTAAGAAGGGGGATTAATTAGTGCAAAGTTTCCACATCTTCAGCATCATCATCACTGCCATCCTCGAAGTAGGTTCCCCAACCGTCATAATTAACCCCGAATTGGTTTGCCAATGTAATCACCTGAGCAATTTGATTATTGATTGACTCAGCATTTAACGGACTTTCAGCGATAATATCAAAACCAATAACAACATTGCCCTCATCATCAACATCCTCATCAGGATCGGTTGCTTCATAGCCTAATTTATAAGCTTCTACCGCCACTTTTTCGAGCTGATCGAAGTTTTGTGATGAGATATGGTGCTCAATAATATACATAGCATGTGGATCACTACCGTCTTCTAAAAGTTCCTGAATAATAGCAAGAGTGTCTTGCTGAGCAAGCTGAATTTGATCTTTCATAATATACCTTTTAGTGGTCGTGCAAATTGTGTGGTATATTACACGTTTAAAAATAATTTTCGAGAAAAAAGTGATTGTCGACTTACATTCGCACACAACTGCATCAGATGGCATCTTAACGCCAACTGAACTGGTTAAAAGAGCAGCAGATAATCAAATCAACATGCTAGCTATCACCGATCACGATACGATCAAAGGTTTGCCTGAAGCAAAAGAGACTATCGCGCGTGAAAACTTACCAGTAAAATTGATTTACGGTGTAGAGATATCGACGATATGGAAAAATAGCGAAATTCATATTGTTGGATTGAATGTCGATATTGAAAATACGCAGTTGCTTGAATTGTTATTAGCCCAAGAAAAAGGCCGAATTGATAGAGCAATAAGCATTAGTGAAAAATTGGCTAAAGTCAATATTCACGACGCTTATCAACAAGCCCAACAATATTCGAAAGGCGATATCGTTTCTCGAGCCCATTTCGCTCGCTTTTTAGTGGCTAATGGTTATGTCAAAGATATGAAACGAGCATTTAAAAAATACCTAGGCAAAGGTGGTTATGCTTATGTTCCGGCCAATTGTTGCGGTATTGCTGATGCGATTAATGCCATTCATTCTGCTGGTGGACAAGCTGTATTAGCACACCCATCTCGTTATGATTTGACCCTAACTAAATTAAAATTATTAATTAGTGAATTTAAAACATTCGGCGGTGATGCGATTGAAGTTTCACAAAGCCGACAAACACAAGATGATTTACAAAAACTAGCCAAACTGGCTAATGAATTTGAGTTATTGGCTTCGCAAGGCTCTGATTTTCATGATTTGGTTAATTATCTTGATTTAGGTAAAACAACACCATTGCCGGGTAGCGTAACACCTATATGGCATGATTGGGTATAAATTAAACCGTGATGAAAAACCCCGTTCCTCACATTTTTTAACCAGCAATCAACAAAGAAGAATATTATGAGCCAAACATTTTATATTCACCCAGATAATCCACAAACAAGATTATTAGATCAAGTTGTCAAAATATTAAATGACGGCGGTGTGATAGCATTTCCGACTGATTCCGGTTATTCGCTAGGTTGTTTGCTTGATAACAAGTATGGTGTAGATCGCATTTGCCAAATTCGCAACCTTGATAAACACCATAACTTCACCTTAATGTGTCGTGATCTATCCGAACTCTCATCTTATGCGTTCGTTGATAACACCACTTTTCGGTTGCTAAAAAACAATACACCAGGAAAATACGTCTTCATCTTACCTGCAAGTAAAGAAGTGCCACGACGCTTAATGAACGAAAAACGCAAAACCATAGGACTGCGCATTCCCGATAATAAAATAGATTTAGCGCTTCTCGAATTACTTGGACAACCTTTAATGACCACCACGCTAATTTTACCTAACGAAAATGAAGCCCAGTCTGATCCTGAAGAGATAGAAGATAAAATCGGTCATCAACTTGATGCCATCGTTCATGGTGGCTATATCAGCGAACAACCAACCACAGTTATTGATCTAACTCACGATTATCCTGATATTATTCGAGAAGGAAGTGGTGATACTTCACCTTTTAAATAAAAAAAATTAAACATTATATAGGGAAAGAAATGAAGAAAATAATGGCACTTATTTTAATTATAAGTATTGGATTAATGTCATTGGTACTCTATCTATCGATAAAACAGATCAATTTTATCAACTCTTCACTAAGTACTACCGGCACCGTTATTGACTTTGAAGAGTCCTATTCAAAAGATTCTAATGGCAATCGATCTGTATCTTATTATCCTATCTTTCAATTTGTTGATACTCAGGAACAAGTCCGAAAGGTTAAATCAAATGTTGGTAGTAATCCTTCAGCTTATCAGAAAGGTGATGTGGTTGATATTATCTATGATCCGCAAAACGCTGATCATGCTAAAATTAACGATACTTTCTCAATGTGGCTTGGAGAAATAATTTTAGGCATACTCGCAAGCCTACTATTTTTAACAAGTGGTGGTTATTTTTATTTTAAATCCAAAAAAAATAAACTAAAACGAGCATTGTTAGCAAGTGGCCGACAAATTGAAGCCAAGATAAATTCGATTGAAAAAAATACCGCATTAACTGTCCGAGGTCGCTCTCCTTACATCATTTATAGTCAGTGGCAAGACAGAACAGCACCCGATGAGATTCATCTTTTTAAAAGTGAAAACATTTGGTTTGATCCAAAACCTTTCATTAATCAAGAGACAATAACCGTCTATATTGATGAAGCAAACCCAAAACGTTATTATGTCGATATTCGTTTTTTACCCAAGGTAAAATAAACCAACTTTAGATAAAGATACCTGTGAAGGTAGCGAGGCAAAATGAAAAAATTGAATTCTGAAAAATTACAAAAAGTATTAGCCAATTTAGGCAATGGTTCTCGTCGTGAGATTGAAGCCATGATCGTAGCTGGCAAAATTAGCGTTGACGGTAAAATAGCAACGCTAGGTGATCGCGTTGACGTCAATGCCAACCCTAAAATCCGTATCAACGGCCACTTAGTCCAGTTAAGAAGCAAAGAAAAAGAAGTCTGTCGCGTACTAGCTTACTATAAACCAGAAGGGGAGATCTGCTCTCGCCATGATCCGCAAGGTCGTGCAAACGTATTTGAACGATTACCACGAATAAAAAACGCACGCTGGATCAATATTGGTCGGCTTGATATTAATACCTCTGGATTATTACTCTTCACCACCGATGGCGAACTAGCTAACCGCCTTATGCACCCAAGGCATGAAATCGAACGGGAATATGCGGTACGAGTATTCGGCAATATTACCGACCAACAACTGAATCAACTTCGCAAAGGTGTACAGCTTGAAGATGGTCCAGCTGCATTTAACTCCATCAAACCACAAGGTGGGGATGGCTTAAATCAGTGGTTCAATGTGGTTATTACTGAAGGTCGCAACCGAGAAGTCCGTCGCATGTGGGAAGCCGTAGGTGTCCAAGTTAGCCGATTACTCCGAATTCGCTATGGTAATATCACCTTACCGAAAGGCTTATCTCGTGGCACATGGATGGAACTAGGCATAGACTCGGTTAATTACTTACGACAATTAGTAGGCTTACCAGAGGAAGTAAAAAGCTTTACCAGCAAATCAACCTCAGAAAAGCGCATTCCAAAACGGGTTAAACTCAATCCAAGAACGAATAAACGCGTAAGCAAAACTCGCATTTAAAGTGCGATTAACCCTTAAATAAAATATTATTTAAGGGTTAAAAATCAATCCGCCAACCAGTCTTAACTTCTTTCATCAAGATGATCCCATTTTATCAATAGACCCATGAACTAAAACAATTATACGCGTAATCTATCTTCAAATTTCTACAACTCTAATCAAAGCAGATTAAATAGTGAAAAGACGATACGTAAGTAAGCTAAAAATAAAAAAATAAAGAGAAATGAAAACTATCGTCTATAAACAAAAAAATCCCACAAAAAGTGAGATTTTATAAAAATTTAAAATCAGATTTCTAGGCAATTATTCAAGCCCTAAAACCATTCGCCCATTTTTGGTTGCAACATTCACCACATTATCTAAATCAGTATAACGACAACCCGTCACGAGTAATTTAAGCTCTTCCCACATATTACCGGTTGAAAAAGGTAACATATAATCACTCACATTATCCGTACCGATTGCAACAGGAATACCCGCAGCAGCCAGTTCATCCACAGGCGTTAAAGAATTACGAGTAGGGCCATGTTCTTCACGACGAGGGCTATCAATCCAAGCAAATGGACAAGCAATCACCATCATCTTTGCCTCTTTCATTTTTTGATAAAGTTTTTGGCGATATTCCAAACTATGCGCAGTAATCGAAATACTATGAATAGCGACCACCTTACCATGCATACCATGCTCAATAGTTTTATCGGTAAGTTGCTCAGTCTCGATCTCATCTGATGAATTAAATTGATCAACATGCACATGTACCATTTTGCCTAATGATTTACCTGTTTGCATCAACACATCTAAATGGACAAGCCCCATACCTTCACCATGATCACGCTCATCACGACGAGGCAAGCCACCGATAATATCCACTAAATCAGCCCCTTTATCAAACCAATAACGCGCCTCTTTATCAATAACTCCTTTAAGCGTTTGGTTCACTAATTTAATGGTAATATCTTTTTTATACGTCTCACGCGCCCGCAGAGCACCTCGAATAGCCCGTTCCTCAGCAATCGGATCAATATCAACAAACGACCCCATTGCTGACACACCTTGCTCAATCATCCGCTCAACTGCCATGCTAAAATGGCGATAATAATCATCTTCGCTCATAGCGGCTTTTACTTTATCAAGCGTATCCCATTTCTCAATCAACGTCTGTTTTTGATAGACATCAAAACTATCAACCGTAATGGTAAAAGCACGGTCTGCGTGCATATGTGAATTAACCCAACCACCATTTTGCTTAATTTTATTCATCAAATATGCTTTTAAACTTTGATCTCGACTCGTTGATAACAGGGTTTTACTATCGGTCATAATGGGCCTCTACAATTGAGTTACTTTTAAAATTAATTGGACAAAAAAAATCCCCCAAAAAGGAGGATCAAACTACTTTACATTCATTATTGTTTAGGACTGCAAAATTACAATTTGTCATAAATAGTTAACTTTAATCTTGAATAAATTGCAGAGAATTCTAATCATTTGAATGATAAGATCAAGCACTTTAAATTAAAAAATATTTAAACAAATGAAATGGTTAAAGTATTATTTTTGAGATTTTAATCCAACCAAATCACCATACAATAGTCTATAGTTTCTAAACAAATAACCCAAACTTAGCTAACTAATTATTTAATAATAACTAACGAGAGTCGAAAAAATGAGATTAACATTATCAATGTAAAAATAATTGAGGAGTCTATACAGTCACAATATTGTATTGACTGCAAATTTAATAATTTATCAAGGCAAAGCAATAAAAGGGCTAATTCCAAACTCAGCACACCAAATTTAACGCCAATTTTTACTAATCAAGGTGATATTCAGAAAAATTAGTAAAATCTTTAGAAAATGCCAAGTCATAATAATAATAGATAATCATTAAACCCAGTGAATGCCTTCTACACAATATTCTTAATCCCAATAAATAATATCTAAAGACAGCTTAAAAGCGTTGAAAACGTATAATCTTTTTAATAAAAAGTTGAGGAGTGGGGTTTTTGATCTTCTAAATTCCATTTCAAAATTATTTAATGATCAATGTCATTGATTTTAAACTCAAAGATAAAATTTTCAGGATCAATAATCACATTCTTAAAGATTTGTAATTGAAATATATTTAATTAAAACAACAATTAACCAAATATCATTTTGATCCTTTTTAGATCTTATTTACTAAAGTTAACGCAAATGAGCGAAAAAAAGTGTTGCATCGTGTTTTTCCAATCACTATACTTTTTACACGGTTTTAGTTACGAGGCTAAAACATAACTTAGAAGTGTAAAATTTCAAATAAATCAAAAAACTACTTGACAGGATTGTCGTACATGTTCTATAATTTTCAACAGGCAACAGGCAACAGGCAACTTGGCCAACCTATAATTTAAATTCGTCTAAGTTCAGCTCCCATCTTAAATTTTTTACTGACGTTTATTTTTCTGCGCAATCAAGTGAAATTCTGCGAATTTTCGCGCGATCGCTTCCGCGATCCTCTTTTCGATCGTTTTCCGAATCCATTTTCAGATCCTTTTCGCGATCCTTTTTCGGATCCTGTTTTCGATCCTTTTCTAAATTATCCCGGCAGATTGTTTTTTTCGTGGTCTTTTTCCTTCCTTTTTCGGGTCACGCATTGACATCACAGACAACAGCAAATCAGATACAGGGCACTCCTCCTTATCTGACTTTCGACGGTGGTCGTACACGTGCTGTCGATGCTAACGGTCTGCTTGGGATTACACTATCTAACGGAGCTAATTACACGCCTTCTAACAATTCATCATCTACAACCCCAATCGTCTTGCCGGTTGAGGGTCAGAGTTTTGCTGATATTCGTATGTTCGTTCCTACTGATACAAATTCAGTCGCTTTGAGTTCTCTTATTGGTCCTCCTAATAATTATTGGGGTGATGATGATGGTGATGCTGACGTTACTGCTACAGGTTCTTTAAGTTTATCTATCGTCGATAAAAACAATCAATCAGTATCACGTAATTCCGTGCTAACAATTTGTAATGCACCTTATAAGGTTACGTTATCCAGTACTGACGGTACATTATCTACTCGTTACGGTTTTCCTAATCATAGTACTTTCAGTGCAAGTAGTGAGACTTATTACGTCAATCCTAAGGCTGAGTCGGTGGTTTGTTTTGCTAAGCCTAATTTAATGTATGGTAAGCGTGGTGATGATCCTACTTACCCATCTTTTGATTTTGCTGGTCCGTCTTCAATGTGGGACCCAGCTAAGGGTTTTATCCCTCAGTCAACTGACCCGTCACTTTACGGTAGAAATTTTCCTACAACTGGCGCTAATGGATTGTACTTTGATTTAGATATTGGTGGTCGTAGTCAGCCATTGTCTTGGTCTCCTGTTTCTCATGGAGGTATCACTGCTATTATGTCTAATTCTACTGCTACAAGCGTACGCGTTACTTTAACTGGTCCTTACGCTACCGAATCCCAACAGAATTCATCCAGTCCTGGTCGTATTTCCACTCCATCTTTGCCTCAGACCTTCGAGTTGGTCGGTCGTGACAGTCAAGGTACTCCTGTCGTCAAATATGGTTTTACTTTGAAGCAGTGGTTCGTCAACCGAGGTTATAAGGTGGACTATCATTATAATACTGTATCTTGGTGTAATAGTATTGGTTATCGAATGCCTAGCGTAAAGGATTTAACCAATGCATTTTGTCGTGATACAGATTTAGAATGTCAAGGCGCTGTCGGCGCCACCCCTTCTTCCTCTGATAATCATTACATGCGTCATATAGATGCTGGGCTTTTCACGGAGTGGGGTTATATGAAAGATTATTCAGACGTTGGCTTCTACCGCTATTGGTACTGGGCTAGTGACCCGGTTGGTGGTTATATGGCTATCGTGAGCATACACCAAGGTAATGTGAGTTGGAACCACTACTACAACTACGGACTTTGCTCCTATCCTTAGTTTTTATTTCTTCGTCCTTAATCCTTAGACCGGGGGTGGGGGTGATAAAAAATAGTATTAGGTGATTAAAAGTAAGCTACGAGTCAACGTCGTTTAGCCATAAAAAGCGATTTTGTGGCTAAGCGACGCTACAATTACCCGCCTCGGCGGGTTTATTTTTTAGGTATTTTATCGCAAAAAAAGTTGAGGAACGGGTTTTTTGAAGTTTTAAATTTCACTTAAAAAGTTTTAAATGATCAAACTTACTAAATTTCTAATTCAAATCCCTAAAATAAAATTTTCGAGGATCTTTAATCATTTTTTGAAGATTTGTAATAATATCTTAAATTAAAACAAGAGTTAATCAATTATTTTTCAGATCTTTTTTAGATCCTTTTTAGATCCTATTTACAAAAGTTAATGTAAATGAGCGAAAAAAAGTGTTGCAACGTGTTTTTCCAATCACTATACTTTTTACGCGGTTTAGCTACGAGGCTAAAACGCAGCTTAGAAGTGTAAAATTTCAAATAAATCAAAAAACTACTTGACAGGATTGTCGCACATGTTTTATAATTTTCAACAGGCAACAGGCAACAGGCAACTTGGCCAACCTATAATTTAAATTCGTCTAAGTTCAGCTTCCGACATCTATTTTATACCGATACTTATTTTTCCGCGCAATTCTACGGAATTCTGCGCATTATCGCGCGATCCTTTTTTCGATCCTTCTCTCAATTATCCCGGCAGATTGTTTTTTTTGTGGCTCTTTTTCTTCCTTTTTCGGGGCACGCATTAACTTCACAGACAACTAGGAATGCGATACAGGGTAGTGCGCCGTATTTAACTTTCGACGGTGGTCGTACTCGTGTTGTTGATGCTAACGGTCTGCTTGGGATTACACTATCTGATGGTACACAATATACGCCTTTAAACAATCCTTCATCTTCTTCAACACCAATCGTCTTGCCAGACGAGGGGCAGAGTTTTGCTGATATTGGTATGTTGGTTCCTACTAATGCTAATTCAGTCGTTTTAAGTACGCTTATCGATCCACCTTATAATTATTGGGGTGATGATGATGGTGATGGAGACATTTCAGCTACCGGTTCTTTAAGTTTATCTATCGTCGATAAAAACGGCCGTGCGGTATCTCGTAATGCAGTACCAGAAATTTGTAAGGCACCTTATCAGGTAAAATTAAGCAGTACAGATGTGACATTAGCCACACGTTATGGTGTTCCTAGTAGTAGTAGTTTCAGCGCAAGTAATGCGACCTATTATATTTATCCTAATGCATCACCAATGATATGTTTTGCTAGGCCTAACTTAATGTATGGCAAGCTTGGTGATAATCAGGAATATCTATCTGATGATTATGCTGGTCCTGTTTCGATTTGGGACCCGGATAATGGTTTTCTTCCTCAGTCAACTTCCTCATCATCTTATGGTTTAAACTTTCCAACTACTGGTGCTCGTGGTTTGTACTTTGATTTAGTTATTGGTGGTGGAGCTTCGTTGTCTTGGTCACCGGTTTCTCTTGGTGGAATTACTGCTACAATGACAAATTCCCCAATTAATTCAGGAGCGGTGCGCGTTACTTTAACCGGTCCTTTCGCCACTGAATCCCAAATCAATTCTAGTAATCCAGGTCTTATACCAAAGCCATCTTTACCCCAAACTTTTGAGTTAGTTGGTCGTGATAGTAGAGGTAATGCAGTTGTTAAATATGGTTTTACGTTAAGAAAGTGGTTTGTCCTGCGTGGTTCTAGGGAAGACTCTCATTATGATAATTTATCTTGGTGTAATAGTCTTGGTTATCGAATGCCTCGTGTCAAGGATTTAACCAATGCAGTTCGTACAGATGCAGTCATACCTAGCGCCACTCCTTCCTCCCCTGATAATCATTACCAGCGTCGTATTGGTGCTGGTTTTATTACGGAGTGGGGTAATCTATACGATTACCCAGAATTTGGTATTGGTACAGTCCGCTACATGTGGTTCTGGACTGATGACAAGGTTGGACCTAGTCCGGTTGTCGTGATCGAAGACGGTGCTGTGGTCTGGGGAGGTTCCTTCAACGTGGCCTCTCACGAGCTTTGCGTCTATCCTTAGTTTATTCCTTCGTCCTTCACCTTGATTCTTAGAACAGGGGGGAAAGATAAAATTAAGTTATTAAAAGTAAGTTAGGAGCTAACGTCGTTGAGTTATAAAATAGCGATTTTGTGGCTTAGCGACGTTTGAATTACCCGCCTCGGCGGGTTTATTTTTGCGGTTTTTTATCGTAAAAAAAGTTGAGGCGTGGGGTTTTTGGGGTTTTAAATGTCTCTTAAAAATTATTAAATGATCAAAATCACTAAATTTCTAATTCAAAGCCCTAAAATAAAATTTTTAAGGATCAATCGCTCTAATTTTAAAGATTTGTAATTGAAATATATTTAATTAAAACAAAATTTAACCGGTTAACTTTCAGGTCCTTTTTAGATCCTATTTACAAAAGTTAACGTAAATGAGCAAAAAAAAGTGTTGCATCGTGTTTTTCCAATCACTATACTTTTTACACGGTTTTAGCTACAAGGCTAAAATTTGACAGAAAAGTATAAAATTGTAAATTAATCAAAAAATTACTTGACAGGATAGTCTAAAATGCAATATAATTTTCAACAGCCAACAGCCAACAGCCAACCTGCCAAACCTATCTTTTAAATTCGTCTAAGTTCAACTCCTATCTTAAATTTTTCACTGAAACTTATTTTTCCACGCAATCAAGTGAAATTCTGCGAATTATCGCGCGATCGCTTCCGCGATTCTTTTCTCGATCGTATTTCGGATCCTCTTTCAGATCCTATTTTCGATCCTTTCCCAAATTATCCCGGCAGATTGTTTTTTCCATGGCGTTTTTTCTTCCTTTTTCCAGTCACGCATTAACTTCACAGACAACTAGGAATGCGATACAGGGTAGTGCACCTTATCTGACTTTCGACGGTGGTCGTACTCGTGTTGTTGATACTGACGGTTTGCTTGGGATTACACTATCTGATGGTACACATTATACGCCTTCTACCAATTCATCATCTTCTTCAAGACCTATCATCTTGCCGGTTGTGGGTCAGAGTTTTGATGATATTCGTATGTTCGTCCCAACTAATACTAATTCAGTCGATTTAAGTACTCTTATCGGTCCTCCTAATAATTATTGGGGGGATGATGATGGTGATTCTGGCGTTACTGCTACTGGTCGTTTAAGTTTATCTATTGTCGATAAAAACAATCGGCCTGTATCACGTAATACTGTTTTAACGACATGTACTGATTCTGCACCTTATAGAGTTACGTTATCCAGTACTAACGGTACATTATCAACTCGTTACGGATTTCCTAATCGTAGTACTTTCAGTGCCCGTAGTGAGACTTATTACGTCAATCCAAAGTCTGGTACCTCAGTTTGTGCTAAAGTTAATTTTGCCAAACCTAATTTAAAAAATGGTAAGCGTGGTGATTCTACTTATAACTCTCGTTGGGATTTTGCTGGTCCGGTTTCGATGTGGGACCCTGCTAATGGTTTTCTCACTCAGTCAACTGACCCGTTATCTTACCGTTTAAACTTTCCTACAACTGGCGCTGATGGATTGTACTTTGATTTACTCATTTCTGATAGTAGTCAGCCATTGTCTTGGTCTCCTGTTTCTCATGGAGGTATCACTGCTACTATGTCTAATCCTACTGCTACAAGCGTACGCGTTACTTTAACGGGTCCTTACGCTACCGAATCCCAACAGGCTTCATCCTATCCTGATCGTATTTCCACTCCATCTTTGCCTCAGACCTTCGAGTTGGTCGGTCGTGACAATAATGGTATTCCTGTTGTTAAATATGGTTTTACTTTGAAGCAGTGGTTCGTCAACCGTGCTATGGTGCGCAATTATTCTGATACCTTATCTTGGTGTAATCGTCTTGGTTATCAACGTCTGCCTAGCAGACGTGATTTAACTAATGCATATTGGGAGGATGTAGCCAATCCTACTTTCTTATCTGATAATCATTACATACGTCGTATAGGTTCTGGTTTTTTCTCGGAGTGGGGTAAAATGGATGATTATTCAGGCGTTGGCTTCAACTACTATTGGTACTTGACTAGCGACTCGTATTATAGAGTCAAACATGTCGTGACCACACAGGACGGTTATGTGGATTGGCAGTACTCCGGCTACGGTCTTTGCGTCTATCCTTAGTATTTATTTTTTCGTCCTTAATCTTTAGTGCCGAAGGTTGGGGGTGAGGAAAAAAGTATTAAGCAATTAAAAGTAAGCTACGAGCCAACGTCGTTTAGCCATAAAAATCGATTTTGTGGCTTAGCGACGTTTGAATTACCAGCGGGTTTATTTTTTTATTACAAAAAAAGTTGAGGAGCGGGGTTTTTGGGGTTCTAAATCCTACTTTTTAATATTGTTTTATATGAATAATCCAGCTTTAAGTTGTGGTGTTTAGTTGTGTTTTTATATCAAAAAGTTGAGGATTTTTTGGGGATAAATTTCGTTTTATAAAACTTCCCTCAATTTTAAACGCTGAAATTTTTAAGATGTTTTTAAGTGGCGATATACCACCGATATTGAGCAATATCGGTGGCTGGTTTTGTTACATTTTTTCAACCGTTTTAATACCAAGCATATCTAAACCGGTTTTAAGGGTTTTTGCTGTTAAAGATGCCAGTTTTAGACGGCTATGTTTCAAGTCTTCATTTTCGGCTGCCAAAATTGGGCAGTGCTCATAGAAGCTAGAAAATAGGGTGGCGATATCATACAAATAGGCGCACAGCACATGCGGTGTGCCTTCTGCAGCGACTGTTGAAACGGTTTCATCAAATTGAATTAATCGAATTGCTAATGTTCGCTCTTTGTCCGTGCCTAAATTGATATTACCAGTTAAGCTATCTTCGTTGATATTTGATTTTCTAAACACCGACAGTACGCGTGTATAGGCATATTGTAGATATGGTGCAGTATTGCCTTCAAATGACAACATGTTATCCCAATCAAAAACATAATCGGTGGTACGATTTTTGGATAGGTCGGCATATTTCACTGCGCCAATCGCTACTGCATCAATCACTTTGGCAAGTTCTGTTGGAGAAAGATCGGGATTTTTACTTTTAATGAGTGCTTCTGCACGCTCTGTTGCTTCGTCAAGCAGGTCGTTTAATTTTACGGTATCACCTGAACGAGTTTTAAACGGCTTGCCGTCTTTACCTAACATCATTCCAAACATGTGGTGTTCAAGTTTTAAGGATTCTGGTACATATTTCGCTTTATGTACGATATCCCAAACTTGTTCTAGATGTTGGTGTTGACGTGAATCGGTATAATATAAAATACGTTCAGCATGAAGTGTTTCGTAACGATATTTTACACAGGCAATGTCGGTTGTTGCATAAAGATAGCCACCATCACGTTTTTGGATAATAACGCCCATTGGTTCGCCTTCTTTATTTTTATATTCATCTAGAAATACGACGATGGCACCGTCACTTTCAACCGCTAATTTTTTCTGTTTTAGATCGGCAACAATGCCTGGTAGCATACTGTTATAGATGCTTTCGCCCATTGTATCTTCAACCGATAAGGTGACATTAAGGCGTTTATATGTGGCAATGTTTTGTGTCATGGTGATATCCACCAGTTTTCGCCACATTTCACGGCAATATTGGTCACCACCTTGAAGTTTTACGACATAATTACGGGCTTTTTCGGCAAAGGCTTCGTCTTCGTCGTAATGTTTTTTCGCTGCGCGATAGAACGATTCTAAATCTGAAAGTTCCATGTCATTGGCATGTTCGTTTTCCATTTTTTCAAGATAGGCGATTAACATCCCAAATTGGGTTCCCCAATCACCAACATGGTTGGCACGGATAACATTATGACCAAGAAAGCTTAATACTCGGACACTAGCATCACCAATAATAGTTGAGCGTAAATGGCCGACGTGCATCTCTTTTGCTACGTTTGGTGCAGAGTAATCAACCACAATAGTTTGTGGTTTGGCTGGTAAAGTAATATTCAGTTTATCACTATTTAGCGCGACTTCGTTTTGTTCAGCAATCCAACGATCTTTTAAAAAGATATTAATAAAACCAGGACCGGCGATCTCGATTTTATCGGCAATATCATCAATATCAAGATGTTGTAAAACTTTTTCAGCTAATGCTCGTGGTGGCATTCCCAATTTTTTAGCGGTAGACATGATACCATTTGCTTGGTAGTCACCAAATTGGGCTTTAGCTGATTGCTTGATTAAAGCGTCGCAGTTTTTATCAGCACCCGCCATAATCATTGCTTGAGAAACACGTTGTGTTAATAGTTGTTGAATATTCACACTGAACCTAATCGATTAAAATAAAATGCCCAATATAATACTGATAAATTGATAAATTGTCACTGTGGGATTAGTTAAGGACAAGTAAATAGCTGATTCTTTTATAAACAAAAATTTTTTTATTTAGATGTAATTTATTAACTTAATTATAAAATAGATAAAAAAATAAAGAGAAAACAGGTGCCGAAATTTATTTAACTACCTGATTATCAATATCCTTTTGCTCTTTTCAACGTTGGTGTTTGCTCAAGACCATCTGCAAGAACTCAGATTCACAATTGACAAAATACTATGATAATCATGGTGAAAATATCCTTTAGAATGAATATGCAAAACTCACTCACTCCTTAAATAAGCAAGAAATCGATTTTCTGATTACAAATGGGGCTAAGCGGGAATTTTATCAAGCTATCAGATTGATCAAGGGCAGTTACTCTTTTCCAAAATCGTAGATAAGTTTGTAGGCAACCGTTGAGGGTAACTATTTACAATTATACCTTCACCCTCTAAACTAATGTCGTTCTCAACGGGGTGCCCTAGTGGGCTGAGAGTGTCAGATTGACTGACATAACTCGTCGAACCTGAACTGGATAATGCCAGCGGAGGGATTTGAGTTATTATATCTGCTCAAACCTTTTGTCTTTTACCTATTTTTTTGGAGGCAAAATGTTTTGTAAAAACTTTTTACTACCTGTTATTTTTCTATTTTCACTTTTTAGCCCATTAGCCAATGCAGAAATGCCCACTTTGACGGTTTATAGCTATAATTCATTTATGTCACAATGGGGACCCGGTGAGGCAATCAAAAAAGGGTTTGAAGCCCAGTGCAATTGCCAACTTGAGGTTGTGACATTAGGTGATGGTGTGTCAGTTTTAAATCGTATTCGCCTTGAAGGCGATAAAACGAATGCGGATGTTATTTTAGGGTTAGATAACAACCTATTAGAGCAAGCCAAACAAGCGAATATTCTTATTCCTCATCAAATCGCTAAACCCGACAATCTCAACACCAATTGGTGGGATGATAGTTTTATGCCTTATGATTTTGGTTATTTTGCTTTTATCTACAATAATAACAAAGTCAAAAATCCACCTCATTCTTTACATGAACTGGTTGAAAATAAAGCCGGTTGGAAAATCATCTACCAAGATCCAAGAACCAGTACACCAGGACTTGGTTTACTATTTTGGGTAAAAAAAG
The DNA here is from genome assembly GCF_026536965.1 of Gilliamella sp. B2911. Lineage (NCBI taxonomy): Bacteria > Pseudomonadati > Pseudomonadota > Gammaproteobacteria > Orbales > Orbaceae > Gilliamella > Gilliamella sp. B2911. The sequence goes on from NZ_JAFNNA010000012.1 coordinate 85,941, forward strand.
TTTATGGTGATAAAGCAGCAGAAGCTTGGCAACAAATCGCTAAAAACACGGTGACGGTCACCAAAGGTTGGAGCGAAGCTTATGGTATGTTTTTAAAAGGCGAAGCGGATTTTGTACTTAGTTACAGTACATCGCCAGTGGCACATATCATTAATGAAAACGAGCATCACTACGAAGCAGCTATTTTTGATGAAGGACACTATCGTCAAGTTGAAGTCGCCGGAATTATTAAATACAGTCAAGAAATTGACCTAGCGCGCCAATTTTTACGTTATTTGCTGACACCTGAAGTCCAACACCAATTTGCTGAGAAAAATGTGATGTATCCGATTATCAAAACGGATCTACCTAATGCCTTTGCGCAAATTAATTCGGTCAATAAATCGTTAGAATTTGAGCCAGCAGAGATTGAAAAACATCAAAAAGCTTGGATTCGAGAATGGCAATCGGCAATTAGTCAATAGATCCCGTATCGTCAATGTTAAAATTTAAATCGTTATTACCCGGAATAAGTGCTGCGAGCTTAATACTCATCATTTTAAGCTCGGCACTTATTGCTATTTGGCGATTTGCCTTGGAGTCAGGAAATTTGACGATTTATCTTGATAGTTATGTACTTCATATTGTTTGGATCACTTTTTATCAAGCTTTGTTATCGACAATACTTTCGCTGGCATCAGCAATATTAATGGCTAAGGCGCTCTCCTTTATTGATTTTAAAGGTAAAAAGTTACTGATAAAAATAATGCCAATTACCTTTATTTTACCCGCTTTAGTGGTTGTGACAGGGTTGTTGTCGGTATATGGGCAACAAGGTTTACTGGCTTACATTTGCCAAGTACTGCATATCCCATTTTCATTTCCTATTTATGGCTTGCAAGGTATTTTGTTGGCTCATGTTTTTTTGAATTTTCCTTATGCTTGTGTGCTCTTTTACAAAACATTAAACAGTGTTGCTATAGAACAAAGACAGTTAGCGGCACAACTTAATTTTTCAACATTTACCTATTTTAAATTACTTGAATGGCCGTTACTTCGTAGACAAATATTACCTATGGCAGCACTTATTTTTATGCTCTGTTTTTCGAGTTTTGCCATAGTGCTTGCATTGGGTGGTGGTCCAAAATACACCACGTTGGAAGTGGCTATTTATCAAGCGGTGCGAGACTTTGATCTATTACAAGCCGCATTGCTATCTTGCGTGCAGTTGGTTTGCTGTATTGTTTTTATCAGCTTGATGCAGAAAATAAATAGAAATGATAGAAAGCTGAGTGTTAAATTTAGTCAGTCCAACTATCAATTACCGATAACCAATTGGCTAAAAATGATTAGCATGATCATTATCGTAATAGGGGGATTATTTATCCTGTCTCCGATGATTACCATACTTTTTCAAGGTTTCTATTTTTTCCAAATCTCATTACTCACATCGATGTTGCAACAAGCCTTACTCTATTCAATCCTTATTGCTATAGGTTCCGCTATGATAGCGATGTTACTTGGGTTACTTTTGCTATGGACCAATTGCCGACTATTGATTAACCAACAACGTCAATTAAGTAATCGGCTTATGCTGGTTGCCTCACTGATATTAGCCATACCAAACATGGTATTAGCATCGGGATTGTTTTTATTGTTATTTGGTTATAGTCATCACACTGTTTTTATCTGCTTATTAATTATGGTTTGTAATGGGTTAATGGCGCTACCTTTCATCCTTAAAAATTTAGCTACGCCGATGTATGATATTACTGCACGCTATTGGCAATTAACCCAAACCCTTAATATCAATGGTATAACGCATTTTTATTTGGTCGATTTTAAGGGGTTAAAAAGCCTTATGTTGATGAGTTTTGCCCTTGCTGCCATATTGTCATTGGGTGATTTTGGAGTAATTGCATTATTTGGTGGGGAATCAGTGAGCACTTTGCCGTATTATTTATACCAACAGATATCGCATTATCACTATCAAGAAAGTATTGTGACAGCAGCGATATTATTACTTTTATCCTTTAGTTTATTGGTTGTGATGGATTATGATCGAACTTCAAAAAATTGAATATCAATATGACAACTTCAACATGCACTTTACGCTAAATATTGCTGCTAAAGAGCGGGTTGTTATTGTCGGACCAAGTGGCGCGGGCAAAAGTACATTACTTAGCTTGATTGCGGGGTTCATCTTTCCTAAATCAGGACAAATCATCTTAAATAACCAAAATGTCACGACAACGTTACCCGGTAAACGCCCTGTCTCGATGCTATTTCAACAAAATAACTTATTTAGCCATCTAACGGTTGAACAAAATATTGCTTTAGGCATCAAGCCGACATTAAAACTGAGTCGAGCTGAACAAACGACTATTAATGATATACTGGTTCGTGTCGGGCTGGAAGGCTTTAACCATCGCTATCCCGAACAGCTATCGGGTGGCCAACGGCAACGCGTGGCTTTGGCTCGCTGTCTTATACAACATCGTCCTATATTATTATTAGATGAGCCATTTTCTGCTCTTGACCAAGCTCTGCGCTTTGAAATGTTGGCATTGGTGAATCAGGTTTGTAGTGAATTTAATCTGACCTTAATGATGGTATCGCATTATTTGGATGAGTCACTTAGCCATTTTTCCCGCTGTGTGGTTATTGAAAATGGAAACGTCATATTTAATGCAGAACCAAAACAGCTAGCTGAAAATCAAGAGATAGCTAAATTGTTAGGGATAAGTTATTATTCAGAATTAGAATCCTCCGTAAAAAAAAGTTGAGGAACGGGGTTTTTGGGGTCTAAATTCTGTTTTGAAATATTGCCTCAAATAAGTAATTCCGCTTTAAACTATGGCGCTTTTTAGTGCCCGTTTTTTCCATCAAAAAAGTTGAGGAGCGGGGTTTTTGAGGTTCTAAATTCTGTTTTGCAATGTTGTCTCAAATAAATAATTCCGCTTTAAACTATGGCGTTTTTTAGTAGCTGTTTTTTCCATTAAAAAAAGTTGAGGAGCCGGGTTTTTGAGGTTTTAAATTTCACTTAAAACTTTTAAATGATCATAACCACTATTTTTAATACTAAAATAATTTTTTTAGGATCAATAACCGTGATTCTAAAGATTTGTAATAATGATAATCTTTAATTAAAACAGCGCTTAATTAATTATCATCTAGATCTTTTTTAGATCCTATTTACAAAAGTTAACGTAAATGAGCGAAAAAAAGTGTTGCATCGTGTTTTTCCAATCACTATACTTTTTACACGGTTTTAGTTACGAGGCTAAAACATAACTTAGAAGTGTAAAATTTTAAATAAATCAAAAAACTACTTGACAGGATTGTCGTACATGTTCTATAATTCTCAACAGGCAACAGGCAACAGGCAACTTGGCCAACCTATCTTTTAAATTCGTCTAAGTCCAGCACCCAGTTTAAATTTTTCACTGAAACTTATTTTTCCGCGCAATCAAGTGAAATTCTGCGAATTTTCGCGCGATCGCTTCCGCGATCCTCTTTCCGATCGTTTTCTGGATGCTTTTTCAGATCCTTTTCGCGATCCTTTTTCGGATCCTGTTTTCGATCCTTTTCCCAATTATCCCGGCAGATTGTTTTTTTCGTGGTCTTTTTCCTTCCTTTTTCGGGTCACGCATTGACATCACAGACAACTAGGAATGCGATACAGGGTAGTGCACCTTATTTGACTTTCGACGGTGGTCGTACACGTGCGGTCGATGCTAACGGTCTGCTTGGGATTACGCTATCTAACGGAACTACATATACACCTTCAACCAATACTTCATCTTCTTCAGCACCAATCTCTTTGCCGGTTGAGGGTCAGAGTTTTGCTGATATTCGTATGTTCGTTCCGACTAATACAAATTCAGTCGCTTTGAGTACACTTATCGGTCCTCCTAATAATTATTGGGGTGATGATGATGGTGATTCTGGTGTTACTGCTACAGGTTCTTTAAGTTTATCTATCGTCGATAGAAACAATCGGCCTGTATCACGTAATACTGTGTTAACGACATGTAATGGTTCTGCACCTTATAAGGTTACCTTATCCAGTACTAACGGTACATTATCAACTCGTTACGGATTTCCTAATCGTAGTACTTTCAGTGCTAGTAATGTGACTTATTACGTTAATCCTAAGGCTGGGCCTGTGGTTTGTTTTGCTCGACCTAATTTGAATTACGGTACAGGTAATTATGCTGGCCCTTCTTCAATGTGGGACCCTGCTAAGGGTTTTCTCACTCAAGAAACAGACCCGTCACGTTACGGTCAAAACTTTCCTACTACAGGTCTTAATGGATTGTACTTTGATTTAGATATTAGTGGTAGTAGTCAGCCATTGTCTTGGTCTCCAGTTTCTCTGGGTGGTATCACAGTCACAATGTCTAATTCTACTGCTACAAGCGTACGCGTTACTTTAACTGGTCCTTACGCTACTCAATCCCAGATTAATTCATCCAATCCTGGTCGTGTTTCCACTCCATCTTTGCCTCAGACCTTCGAGTTGGTCGGTCGAGACAATAATGGTAATCCAGTTATTAAATATGGTTTTACTTTGAAGCAGTGGTTTGTCAACCGAGGTTCTAAGTATGACACTTATCCTAATACATTATCTTGGTGTAATAGTCTTGGTTATCGCCTTCCTAAGGTAAAGGATTTAACCAATGCATCTTGTCGTGGTAGTCATGCAGACACTTTTTGTCAGGGTTCAGTCGGCGCTACTCCTTCTTCTCCTAATAATCTTTACATGCGTCATATAGGTTCTGGTTTTGTCACGGAGTGGGGTCGTATGCTGGATTATTCAGGCGTTGGCTTCTCCTCCTACGGTTGGTACTGGACTAGTGACCCGTATGGTGTTAACCAGTTTTTCGTGAACACTTACGACGGTTACGTGAATTGGCACTACACCTACCTCGAATACTACGGGCTTTGCTCCCATCCTTAGTTTTTATTTCTTCGTCCTTAATCCTTAGGCTGGGGGTGGGGGTGATAAAAAATAGTATTAGGTGATTAAAAGTAAGCTGACTCAAGGAGTCAACGTCGTTTAGCCATAAAAAGCGATTTTGTGGCTAAGCGACGCTTCAATTACCCGCCTCGGCGGGTTTATTTTTGAGGCGATTTTATCGCAAAAAAAGTTGAGGAGCGGGGTTTTTGAGGTTCTAAATTTCACTTAAAAATTATTAAAATATCAAAATCACTAAATTTCTAATT
>NZ_JAFNNA010000013.1:0-68429 GCF_026536965.1 Gilliamella sp. B2911
TCAATCAAGTGAAATTCTGCGAATTTTCGCGCGATCGCTTCCGCGATCCTCTTCTCGATCTTTTTTCCGGTCGTTTTCCGGATCCTCTTTCAGATCCTGTTTTCGATCCTTTCCCAAATTATCCCGGCAGATTGTTTTTTTCGTGGTCTTTTTCCTTCCTTTTTCTGGTCACGCATTGACATCACAGACAACTAGGAATGCGATACAGGGTAGTGCACCTTATCTGACTTTCGACGGTGGTCGTACGCGTGTTGTTGATACTAACGGTTTGCTTGGGATTACACTATCTGATGGTACACATTATACGCCTTCTACCAATTCATCATCTTCTTCAAGACCTATCGTCTTGCCGGTTGTGGGTCAGAGTTTTGCTGATATTAGTATGTTGGTTCCTACTGATACTAATTCAGTCGATTTAAGTTCTCTTATCGGTCCTCCTAATAATTATTGGGGTGATGATGATGGTGATGCTGACGTTACTGCTACTGGTCGTTTAAGTTTATCTATCGTCGATAAAAACGGTCAAACGGTATCACGTAATTCAGTGTTAACGACTTGTAATTCTCCTTACAAGGTTACGTTATCTAGTACTAACGGCACATTATCTACTCGTTATGGATTTCCTAATCGTAGTACTTTCAGTGCTCGTAGTGAGACTTATTACGTCAATCCTAAGGCTTCGCCTGTGGTTTGTTTTGCAAAGCCTAATTTGGCTCACGGTGTATATGAATATGCTGGCCCTTCTTCAATGTGGGACCCTAATAAAGGTTTTCTCACTCAAGAAACAGACCCGTCACTTTACGGTAGAAACTTTCCTACTACAGGTCTTAATGGACTGTACTTTGATTTACTCATTACCGGTAGTAATCAGCCATTGTCTTGGTCTCCTGTTTCTCGGGGTGGTATCACAGCTACAATGTCTAATCCTACAGCTACAAGCGTACGCGTTACTTTAACAGGTCCTTACGCTAGCACATCCCAGCATAATTCAAACAATCCTGGTCGTATTTCCACTCCATCTTTGCCTCAGACCTTCGAGTTGGTCGGTCGTGATAGTAATGGTGCTCCAGTCGTCAAATATGGTTTTACTTTGAAGCAGTGGTTCGTCAACCGAGGTTTTAAGAATGACACTTATTCTAATACATTATCTTGGTGTAGTCGTATTGGTTATCGCCTTCCTAAGGTAAAGGATTTAACCAACGCATCTTGTTCTAACAGCGATTATAGGTGTCGTGGTTCAGTCGGCGCCACTCCTTCCTCATCCCATAATGGTTATATGCGTCATATAGGTTCTGGTTTTTTCACTGAGTGGGGTCGTATGGAGGATTATTCAGGCGTTGGCTTCATCGGTTGGTACTGGACTAGTGACTCGTCTGGTAGTAACCACTTTATCGTGCACATATACTCCGGTGACGTGATTTGGTACAACAGCGACAACCGCGGACTATGCTCCCATCCTTAGTTTTTATTTCTTCGTCCTTAATCCTTAGGGTGGGGGCGGGAGTGATAAAAAATAGTATTAGGTGATTAAAAGTAAGCTGACTCAAGGAGTCAACGTCGTTTAGCCATAAAAAAAAGCGATTTTGCGGCTAAGCGATGCTTCAATTACCCGCTTCGGCGGGTTTATTTTTGAAGTGTTTTATCGCAAAAAAAGTTGAGGAGCGGGGTTTTTGAGGTTTTAAATTTTACTTAAAAAATTATTCAAATATCAAACTCACTAAATTTCTAATTCAAAGCCCTAAAATAAAATTTTTAAGGATCAATTGCTCTAATTCTAAAGATTTGTAATTATAATATATTTAATTAAAACAACAATTAAACAATCATTCTTTAGATCCTTTTTAGATCTTATTTACAAAAGTTAACGTAAATGAGTGAAAAAAAGTGTTGCATCGTGTTTTTCCAATCACTATACTTTTTACACGGTTTTAGCTCAAAGGCTAAAATTTAGCAGAAAAGTATAAAATTGTAAATTAATCAAAAAATTACTTGACAGGATTGTCACATATGCATTATAATTTTCAACAGGCAACAGGCAACAGGCAACCTGGCCAACCTATCTTTTAAATTCGTCTAAGTCCAGCACCCAGTTTAAATTTTTCACTGAAACTTATTTTTCCACGCAATCAAGTGAAATTCTGCGAATTTTCGCGCGATCGCTTCCGCGATCCTCTTCTCGATCTTTTTTCCGGTCGTTTTCCGGATCCATTTTCAGATCCTTTTCTCGATCCTTTTTCGGATCCTGTTTTCGATCCTTCGATTTTTCCGAATTATCCCGGCAGATTGTTTTTTTCGTGGTCTTTTTCCTTCCTTTTTCGGGTCACGCATTGACATCACAGACAACTAGGAATGCGATACAGGGTAGTGCACCTTATCTGACTTTCGACGGTGGTCGTACACGTGCTGTCGATACTAACGGTCTGCTTGGGATTACACTATCTAACGGAGCTAATTACACGCCTTCTAACAATTCATCATCTACAACCCCAATCGTCTTGCCGGTTGAGGGTCAGAGTTTTGCTGATATTCGTATGTTCGTCCCAACTAATACTAATTCAGTTTCTTTAAGTACTCTTATCGGTCCTCCTAATAATTATTGGGGGGATGATGATGGAGATTCTGGCGTTAGTGCTACAGGTTCTTTAAGTTTATCTATCGTCGATAACAGAGGTCAATCGGTATCACGTAGTACAGAGCTAGAGATTTGTAAGGCACCTTATAAGGTTACGTTATCTAGTACTAACGGTACATTATCAACTCGTTACGGATTTCCTAATCGTAGTACTTTCAGTGCTCGTAGTGAGACTTATTACGTCAATCCTAAGGCTTCGCCGGTGGTTTGTTTTGCTAGGCCTAATTTAAAATATGGTAAGCTTAATGAGGATGGTATTTCTCACGATTTCCGCGGTCCATCTTCAATGTGGGACCCTAATAAAGGTTTTCTCACACAAAAAACAGACCCTCGCTATTACGGTCAAAACTTTCCTACAACTGGCGCTAATGGGCTGTACTTTGATTTAGATATTAGTGGTAGTAGTCAGCCATTGTCTTGGTCTCCTGTTTCTCAGGGTGGTATCACTGCTACTATGTCTAATCCTACTGCTACAAGCGTACGTGTTACTTTAACGGGTCCTTACGCTACCCTATCCCAGCAAAGTTCATCCACTCCTAGTCGTCTTCCCACTATTTCTTTGCCTCAGACTTTCGAGTTGGTCGGTCGTGATAGTAATGGTGCTCCTGTCGTCAAATATGGTTTTACTTTGAAGCAGTGGTTCGTCAACCGAGGTTCTTGGACGAACACTTATCCTAATACATTATCTTGGTGTAATAGTCTTGGTTATCGAATGCCTCGCGTAAAGGATTTAACTAATGCATCTCGTGGTTGGAATGGTAACCCTATATCCATCGGCGCCACCCCTTCCTCCCCAGGTAAGTATTACATGCGTCATATAGGTTCAGGTTTTTTCACGGAGTGGGGTCGTATGTATGGTTATTCAGGCGTTGGCTTCGACAACTATTGGGACTGGACTAGTGACCCGAATGGTAGTAGCCAGTTTCTCGTGTACACAGGCAACGGTAAGGTGACTTGGAACTACACCCACTACGACAACGGCTACGGACTTTGCTCCCATCCTTAGTTTTTATTTCTTCGTCCTTAATCCTTAGGGCGGGGGCGGGGGTGATAAAAAATAGTATTAGGTGATTAAAAGTAAGCTGACTCAAGGAGTCAACGTCGTTTAGCCATAAAAAAAGCGATTTTGCGGCTAAGCGATGCTTCAATTACCCGCTTCGGCGGGTTTATTTTTGAGTTTTTTTATTGCAAAAAAAGTTGAGGAGCGGGGTTTTTGGGGTTTAAAATTCTGCTTTGCAATGTTGCCTCAAATAAATAATTCTGCCCTAACTATGGCGCTTTTTAGTAGCTGTGTTTTTCTATCAAAAAAAGTTGAGGAGTGGGGTTTTTGAGGTTTTAAATTTCACTTAAAAAATTATTAAAATATCAAAATCACTAAATTTCTAATTCAAAGCTCTAAAATAAAATTTTTGAGGATCAATCGCTCTAATTTTAAAGATTTGTAATTGCAATATCTTTAATTAAAACATAAGTTAATCAAATATCGGTTAGATCCTTTTTAGATCCTATTTACAAAAGTTAACGCAAATGAGCGAAAAAAAGTGTTGCATCGTGTTTTTCCAATCACTATACTTTTTACACGGTTTTAGCTACTAGGCTAAAATTTGACAGAAAAGTATAAAATTGTAAATTAATCAAAAAATTACTTGACAGGATTGTCACATATGCATTATAATTTTCAACAGGCAACAGGCAACAGGCAACCTGGCCAACCTATCTTTTAAATTCGTCTAAGTCCAGCACCCAGTTTAAATTTTTCACTGAAACTTATTTTTCCACGCAATCAAGTGAAATTCTGCGAAATTTCGCGCGATCGCTTCCGCGATCCTCTTTTCGAACGTTTTTCCGATCGTTTTCCGGATCCATTTTCAGATCCTTTTCTCGATCCTTTTTCGGATCCTGTTTTCGATCCTTTTCCGAATTATCCCGGCAGATTGTTTTTTTCGTGGTCTTTTTCCTTCCTTTTTCGGGTCACGCATTGACATCACAGACAACAGCAAATCAGATACAGGGTAGTGCACCTTATCTGACTTTCGACGGTGGTCGTACACGTGCGGTCGATGCTAACGGTCTGCTTGGGATTACACTATCTAACGGAGCTAATTACACGCCTTCTAACAATTCATCATCTACAACCCCAATCACCTTGCCCGTTGAGGGTCAGAGTTTTGCTGATATTCGTATGTTCGTTCCTACTGATACTAATTCAGTCGCTTTGAGTTCACTTATCGGTCCTCCTAATAATTATTGGGGAGATGATGATGGTGATTCTGGCGTTAGTGCTACAGGTTCTTTAAGTTTATCTATCGTCGATAAAAACAATCAAGTTGTATCACGTAATTCAGTGCTAACAGTTTGTAATGCACCTTATAAAGTTACGCTATCTAGTACTAACGGTACATTATCTACTCGTTACGGATTTCCTAATCGTAGTACTTTCAGTGCTCGTAGTGAGACTTATTACGTCAATCCTAAGGCTTCGCCTGTGGTTTGTTTTGCTCGGCCTAACTTATTATATGGTAAGCCTAATGAGAATGGTTGGGGTATGGATTTCCAAGGTCCATCTTCAATGTGGGACCCTTATGATGGTTTTATCCCTCAGTCAACTGACCCGTCACTTTACGGCCAAAACTTTCCTACAACTGGTCTTAATGGACTGCACTTTGATTTACTCATTAGTGGTGTAAGTCAGCCATTGTCTTGGTCTCCTGTTTCTCATGGAGGTATCACTGCTACTATGTCTAATCCTACTGCTACAAGCGTACGCGTTACTTTAAGTGGTCCTTACGCTACCGAATCCCAGATTAATTCATCCAGTCCTATTCCTATTTCTAAACCTACTTTGCCTCAGACCTTCGAGTTGGTCGGTCGTGATAGTAATGGTGCTCCTGTCGTCAAATATGGTTTTACTTTGAAGCAGTGGTTCGTCAACCGTGGTGATAAGGAGGACACTTATCCTAATACATTATCTTGGTGTAATAGTATTGGTTATCGTCTTGTTAAGGTAAAGGATTTAACTAATACATCTCGTGATTGGAATGATAACCCTATATCCATCGGCGCCACCCCTTCCTCACCTGGTTATTATTACATGCGTCATATAGGTTCAGGTTTTTTCACGGAGTGGGGTCGTATGCGGGATTACTCAGGCGTTGGCTTCTACTACAATTGGTACTGGACTAGTGACCCGAATGGTAGTCTCCAGTTTATCGTGAACACAAACAACGGTTACGTGAATTGGGGCTACACCTACCGCGACTACGACGGACTTTGCTCCCATCCTTAGTTTTTATTTCTTCGTCCTTAATCCTTAGGGCGGGGGTGGGGGTAATAAAAAATAGTATTAAGTGATTAAAAGCAAGCTGACTCAAGGAGTCAACGTCGTTTAGCCATAAAAAGCGATTTTGCGGCTAAGCGACGTTTGAATTACCCGCCTCGGTGGGTTTATTATTGCGGTGTTTTATCGCAAAAAAAGTTGAGGAGCGGGGTTTTTGTAACGATAAAAAGCCGAACAAGCCTCTTTTCATCCCCTAAAACATTAAGTAACCCTTTTTTTAAAGTTCCAAAAAGCAATCTCCATTTTAAGTTATACAACTCTATGTTATCCTTAACGCAACATTCGATCACAGGACGTTCTATATGATAAAAGATCCATTTTATGATCGTGAGGCGAAAAAGTATGAATCGCCGATCGCCAGTCGTGAACTGATTTTGGATTATCTTACCAAAGAAGCAAAACCAGCCAGTTTAGAAAAAATAGCTAAAGCCGTATCAATCAAATCTGACGAGCAAAAAGAGGCTTTACATCGCCGATTGCGAGCGATGGAACGTGATGGTCAGGTGGTTTACACGCGTCGTAAATGTTATGCCTTACCTGAAAAATTCGATATGGTTAAGGGTAGTGTTATTGCACATCGTGATGGCTATGGCTTTTTACGGGTTGAAGGTAAGCCGGAAGACTATTTTTTGTCACACGAGCAGATGAAAAAGGTTTTACAAGGCGATGTTATTTTGGCTCAGCCAATCGGTAGTCAATACCGTGGTAAGACTGAAGCGCGAGTGGTGCGGATTTTAGAGCCGCGTACTAATCTGATTGTTGGTCGTTATTTTATTGAGCAAGGCGTTGGTTTTGTGGTGCCGGATGATAGCCGTTTGAATTTTGATATTTTAATCGCTGGCAAGCCAAATCGTACGGTTAGAATGGGCTCAGTTGTTGTGGTTGAATTGCAGCAAAGACCTGAACGACGCCAAAAAGCGGTCGGTGTGATTAAGGAAGTGCTTGGCGAGATAATGGGCACGAATTTAGCCATCGATATTTCATTACGTAATCATGAGATCCCTTATGAATTTCCAAAAGCGGTTGAAAACGCGGCTAACAAGTTTAGTGAGCAAGTGCCTGAAAGCGCTAAAAAAGGCCGTAAGGATCTACGCGATTTGCCGTTAGTAACCATTGATGGTGAAGATGCACGAGATTTTGATGATGCGGTCTATTGTCAAAAGAATCGTGGTGGTGGCTATCGTTTGTGGGTGGCGATTGCTGATGTGAGCTATTATGTGCGAACCGGTAAGGCGCTTGATAAAGAAGCTTGTTTGCGTGGGACTTCAGTCTATTTTCCGTCGCGCGTGGTTCCGATGTTGCCGGAAGTTTTATCCAATGGCCTTTGTTCGCTCAATCCACAAGTTGATCGCTTGTGTTTAGTGTGCGAAATGACCGTGTCGAATAAGGGGCGTTTGACCGGTTATCAATTTTATGAAGCGGTGATGAATTCACACGCGCGTTTAACTTATACCAAGGTAGCTAAGATTTTGGAAGGTGATAAGGATTTGCGTGAGCATTATCATGAGTTGGTTCCTCACCTTGAAAATCTTTATGGTCTTTATAAGGTGCTTAATAGTGCTCGAATTGCCCGTGGCGCAATCGGGTTTGAGTCGGAAGAGCCTAAATTCATCTTCAATGCTGATAAACGTATTGAGAGCATTGAGTTAGTTCAGCGAAATGAAGCGCATAAGATCATTGAGGAGTGTATGATTTTGGCCAATGTTGCCGCAGCAAAATTGGTGATTGATGCTGAGATTCCGTCGCTATTTCGTGTGCATGATAAACCGGATGAAGATCGCATAAATAATTTACGCAGTATTTTAAGTGAACTTGGTTTGTCTCTCGGTAAGGGTACCAGTCCAAAAGATATCGCTAAGTTGATGGTTGAGGTTGAAGCAAGACCTGATCATGAGATGTTGCAAACGGTCATTTTGCGCTCAATGAAGCAAGCAATTTACGATCCTGAAAATCGTGGGCACTTTGGGTTAGCACTTGAGGAGTATGCGCACTTTACATCGCCAATTCGTCGTTATCCTGATCTGTTATTGCATCGTGCGATTAAATGGGTTATAGCTGATCAGCAACATAGTAAACAACATGATAAAACCGGCGGGCACCGTTATACGACTAGCGAGATGCTCTATTTTGGTGAACACTGTTCAATGACTGAGCGCCGAGCGGACGAAGCGGTTCGTGATGTCGTTGATTGGTTGAAATGTGATTATATGCAAGATCATGTCGGCGAGGTATTCAATGGCACTATTTCGAGTGTTGTTAATTTCGGCTTTTTTGTGCGATTAGATGATCTATTTATTGATGGTTTAGTGCACGTTTCTTCACTCGAAAATGATTATTATATTTTTGATGCATCACGTAATCGTTTAATTGGTGAAAATACCCGTTTTATTTATCGTTTAGGTGATAAAGTTCAAGTAACAGTCGTTAATGTTAATCCTGACGAGCGTAAAATTGATTTTTCATTGGTTGGCAGTAATAATAAGCCACAACGCCAAGGTAAGACAGCCAAAGATAAGGCGAAGAAAGTCGATAGTGATGCTGAACAGCCAGTTAAGCGCAAAAATAAAAGCCAAGCTAATAGTAAAAAAACGAGCGCAAAGGTTGTCGCAAAGAGTAAAAAACGCAGTAAGCCAAAAACAGCTGCTAAAAAAACCTCTAAATCAGCATCGACCTCAAGCAATCAGAGAAAAAAGAGTAAAAAATAGATGAGTGAAACAGTTTACGGTATCCACGCGATTGAAGCTTTGTTAGCGCGTGCACCAGAAAGAATTATTGAAGTTTTTATCGTTAAAGGCCGAGAAGATAAGCGCCTTAATGCCCTTGTTCGTGAGTTGGAGCAGTTGGGTTTAGCCGTAAAAGTGACCAATAGGCAGTATTTAGATGAAAAAACGAAAAATGGCGTTCATCAAGGTATTTTGGCGATGGTTAAACCAAGCCGTGGTTATCAGGAAAATGATATTCCATTATTAATGGAGCAAAATTCCAATCCGATTATTTTAATTTTAGATGGTGTGACTGATCCACATAATTTAGGCGCTTGTATTCGTACTGCCGATGCCGCTGGTGTGAGCTTTATTGTTGTTCCTAAAGATCGTTCTGCACCACTTAATTCAACCGCTCAGAAAGTTGCATGTGGCGCGGCTGAAAGCGTGCCAGTGGTTAGAGTCACCAATCTGGCGCGTACTATGCGTATGTTACAAGATGAATATCAAGTTTGGATTGTGGGTACCGCTGGTGAAGCAACCAGCACACTTTACCAAACTGACTTTTATAAAAATTCAACAGCATTGGCCTTAGTGATGGGGGCAGAAGGTGAGGGGATGCGTCGATTAACCAAAGAGCATTGTGATGAGTTAGTCAGTATACCGATGGCAGGTATTGTTTCTTCGCTTAATGTGTCTGTTGCTACCGGCGTTTGCTTATTTGAGATTGTTAGACAAAAAAATAAATAGTTAGAGTTATAGTATGTTAGGATTTTTGAAAAAGCTTTTATCAGGGAATAAAGAAAAAAATGCTCCGGCGCTGTCTGAGCGAGATTTGAATGGTCGTAATCGTGTCGGATATCCGACAATGCAATTATCGCGTGAGATTGATAATTTAGTTAAATTGAAATACCGTCCTCTTAAACGTGTAATTAAGGTGTATAGAGACACGCTGTTTTTTAAATGGGGTCCTGCAGTTATCAATAATACTTTATCAGATGAGCAGTTGGCTAATTTGTCCGGACGGAATGTTCAGATGGTTTATTTATTGCTGTTTCGTGATATGTTAAGACATATTTCAGGTTTAGCTAAATTTAGGCATTTTGCCGAAGATTGGCCGGAACAATTTGCGAATGAGTTATTAGATAATTGTAAAATGCTAGGCGATAGTGATGATGTTGATGTCGCTAAAAAAGAAGCGTTATTTGCTAACACTGAGCTTTATAATGTTGATAATCCCATCGATCCTAAACACCCAGAAAATACGCAAATCCCTGATTGGACAGCGCCATTAGCGGAATTAATTATGCTGCCACCGGATATGATTTATAAGTGTCATCGTCCTTTAATGGTTGCAATTGACCGTCGCAAAAAGCGCTAACTTTAACGATTGATTGAGTTGAAGCTGTAATATCGATTCACTCAATCAATTTTGTTAACTTAATTTACTTCCTTCCTTAAATAACACTATTTATTACCAACAATTTTGCAATTTATCTTTGCAAAAATACCCACAGCAAATTCCTCTCACTGCTTGAATTTTGCATTTATACAATTCAATTCTTTTTGTCATAACTAATCAGCCCGATAAGTTCGACAAAGTCTAACAATTATGTGAGGAGAGATAGTAAAGGTATTAACACTTATTTCTATTAAGATAAAGGTCAATGCCGACACAATGGTGTCGGCACGATTATTTTGCTTTTTAGCTTTTGATTAGATCAACATCAATACCTAACCCTTTTGCTACACCTGAACCATAATCGGGATGGACTTTATAGAAGTGTTTAAGCTGTCTAATTTGAATATCACGATCGACGTTTTTCATCGAAGTGACAATATTATCAATAAGCAGTTGTTTTTGATCTGGACGCATTAAATTAAATAATGCACGTGGGTGCGAATAGTAATCACCATCAACACGATGATCGTGTTTATCCATTGTGCCGGCAGGGACATGCATCGGTGGCTCAGCATACTGAGGTTGTTGTTTAGGTGCACTATCAACACTATTTGGTTCATAGTTTGGTGCATTATCTGGCGTATAAAAGCGCATAGCTCCGTCACGTTGATAATTGTGTACTGGGCATTTAGGTGCATTGATTGGTAATTGTTGGTAGTTTGTACCGATACGATAACGGTGCGCATCAGCATACGCAAAAATTCGCCCTTGTAACATTTTATCCGGTGATAAGCCAATACCAGGTACAATATTACTTGGTTCAAATGCGGATTGTTCGACTTCAGCAAAATAGTTTTCCGGATTACGGTTAAGCTCCATAACACCGACTTCAATAAGCGGAAACTGTTTTTGCGACCAAACTTTAGTGACATCAAATGGGTTTTCTGGATGGTTATTGGCTTGTTCTTCACTCATCACTTGTATATAAAGTCGCCATTTAGGGTAGTTACCTTGTTCAATGGCATTAAAGAGATCTTCTTGCGCTGAATCAGGGTTGCTTCCGTCGAGTTCTGCGGCTTTTTTAGGATGAATATTTTTAATGCCTTGTTCCGTTCTAAAATGCCATTTTACCCAAGTTCGTACATTATCTTTGTTGATTAAACTATAAGTATGGCTACCAAAACCATGCATATGTCGAAATCCGTCCGGAATGCCTCGGTCAGAAAAGAGAATTGTTACTTGATGAAGTGATTCTGGCGATAAAGAGAAAAAGTCCCACATCATTTGCGGATCTTTTAAGTTGGTCTTAGGATCGCGTTTTTGGGTGTGGATAAAGTCCGGGAATTTGATTGCATCACGAATAAAAAATACTGGCGTGTTATTACCGACGATATCCCAGTTACCTTGATCTGTGTAAAATTTTACTGAAAATCCACGTGGATCACGTGCCGTGTCAGATGAACCACGTTCACCGCCAACAGTTGAAAATCGAGCAAAAACGGGAGTTTGTTTGCCAACTTCGGCAAAAATGCTGGCATAGCTATATTGAGTAATGTCATTGGTGACGGTAAATGTTCCGTGTGCGCCAGAGCCTTTGGCATGGACTCGTCTTTCTGGGATATTTTCACGGTTAAACTGAGCGAGTTTTTCGATTAATTGATAGTCGTCAATCAATACCGGTCCACGAGGGCCAGCAGTGCGAGAGTTTTGATTGTCGGCAATAGGGGCACCATTATTGGTGGTGAGTTCTTTTTTTTCTGACATTGCAATACTCCTTATTAGATTGTAACTTTATAGTTAAAGAGTTGTGATTGATTTTATTGAAAAACTAATTTACTAAGGAATAAGATAAAGACGGTGATGCGTGTAAAAAAAGATATTGCTCGATTTATTATATAACTAAATTGGCTATTAATTGTAGAAAAACAAATTTATTATTTTTTAATCTAGTAATGAGCGATAGTGAATATAAAAATGGGTCCTTAACCCGATTAAGCATAAATGATTTCCGGTAATTTAACATCCCAATGCTGATTATCAACATGATCAACTTTTTGGCAGGCAAATGCTAGCCCAATAGGATAAATTTGCTGTTGTTGGTAGTTTTCAAGTAAGCGATCATAATAGCCACCGCCCATACCGATACGAAATCCTCGGTCATCAAAAGCCACAAGTGGCGTAAAGATGATATCAAGTTGTTCTATATTTATGATTTTAGTTTTATCGATTACTGGTTCTAAGATACCAAAGCTATTTTTTACTAGTGGTGTATTTGGGGTGTAATTTAAGAAGATTAGTTTATGTTCAGCAACTGGGACAGGTAAATAGACCGATTTATTTTGTTGCCATAGATATTCAATAATCGGTTTAGTGTCGACTTCTCCATCAAATGATAAGAATATTGCAATATGTTGTGCTTGGCTGACGGCAGGATGGTTTTTAATTTGTTGGTAGATTTTGGCCTGTGCGCTGTCGCGTTGTGCCTGAGATAATTCACGTCTTTTTTGACGTATAGTTTGCCGAATGTCCATAAGTTTTTATTTGAAAGAGAGAAGGAATAAAGACTCCAAGATGCCGTTAGGGGCGTAACCCTTGAACCCGAGGTTCAAGGTGAATAGCATGTTTTAATTTTTAGGTTTCCTAAGTTAATTAGGCATACACACCAATTAAAAATCACACCATTCTAAATTAAAGATTATCGGCTCAGGGGACTAACCCATATCGCGAACATCTCAGAGATGTTTACTATGATACAAAATTTAGAAAATCATACAATAGTCTTTGTGGTTTATTTACATTTCATCTAACTAATTGTTAGTATTTAATGCGGAATCAAGTAATTGCTGTAGCATTTTTAGTCGATTTGCAAATTCATCGCTTTTTTCTTTTTCTTTCGTTAGTTCGTAAGAGATATTTAATGCAGCAGTCATGATAAGTTGATCGCTTCCAACTTGGGGGGATTTTTCTCGTAAATTTGTTAATCGCGCATCTAAATCTTTAGCTGCATTTGTAAGTGCGTCAACTTCATCGACTGGACAATTAAATTTTAACGTTCGCCCAAAAATCTGAACGGTGACAGCTTGATTTTCCATATTTAACCTATAGTTTGATAAATTTATTAATTTTGTCGATTATATGTTTAGCGTTTAATCCGACTTCATCGCGCATTTCTTGCTGTGAGCCTTGCGGGATAAAAATATCAGGCAATCCGATATTTAAAATATCACATTTTATTTTTTTCGATAACAAAAATTCATTAACAGCGCTTCCTGCTCCACCTTTGATGCTGTTTTCTTCGATGGTGACCAGTATATTATGGCTTTGGCTAATGTGCAAAAGGACTTTTTCATCAAGTGGTTTTACAAAACGCATATCTATCACTGTAGCATTTATTTGGTCGGCTACTTGTAAAACTTCAGGTAATAGTGTGCCAAAATTGAGTAAAGCGATCTCTTCGCCCTGCCGGCAGCATTTTGATTGTCCTAGTGGTATTGTTTTTAGTGGCTCTAAATGTGCGCCAGTGCCTTCGCCTCGAGGGTAGCGTACTAATGCTGGTCCATCATGTAAATAGCCTGTATAGAGCATTTGTCGGCATTCGTTTTCGTCACTTGGGGTCATGATGACTAAGTTTGGAATACAGCGTAAAAAGCTTAGATCAAACGCACCTTGGTGGGTTTCACCATCAGCCCCCACAATGCCTGCTCGGTCTATCGCAAATAAAACCGGTAAGTTTTGGATGGCAATATCATGAATGACTTGATCGTAAGCTCGTTGCAAAAAGGTTGAGTAGATAGCAACCACTGGTTTTAATTCGCTAATAGCAAAGCCGGCAGCTAATGTAACTGCATGTTGTTCAGCAATGGCGACATCAAAGAATTGATCTGGAAATCGTTTAGCAAATTCAGTCATGCCAGAACCTTCGCTCATGGCTGGCGTGATTGCCATTAGGCGTTTGTCTTGCTCTGCTATTTCACATAGCCAGTCACCAAAGATTTTGGAATAAGTTGGGGTAATTTTATTTGTGCTTGGTAATATTCCTTCATTTGGATTAAATTTAGGAACGCCGTGCCATAAGGTTGGGTTTTGCTCGGCTGGAGCATAACCTTTTCCTTTCTGGGTGATAATATGCAGTAATTGTGGGCCTTTTAGTTGTCTGACTTTTTGTAAGGTGGCAACTAATGTTTCAATATCATGTCCATCAACAGGACCAATATAGTTAAAACCTAATTCCTCAAATAAAATAGCCGGAGTGACTAAGCCTTTTAGGTGCTCTTCCGTTTTTTTGAATAGTTCTTTTAATGGTGGAATATTGGAAAGCACTTTTTTGCCACTTTCACGAAGTGAGGTGTAGGCTTTGCTTGATAATATTTGTGCCAAATGTTGATTAAGTGCACCTGTGTTTTCTGAAATGGACATATCGTTGTCATTAACGATAACTAGCATATCTGGTTTTATGTGCCCAGCATGGTTCATCGCTTCAAATGCCATACCAGCAGTTAAGGCCCCATCACCAATAATAGCGGCGACTTTTTTACCTGACTGTTTTTTTTGCTCTGCGATCGCAATACCCAGTGCTGCACTTATTGAGGTTGATGAATGCCCTGTTGTTAATACATCATATTCACTTTCATTTCGGTGAGGAAACGGGTGTAATCCCCCTTTTTGGCGAATAGTTAGCATCTGATCGCGTCGGCCCGTTAGAATTTTATGTGGATAAGCTTGATGACCTACGTCCCATATAATTTTGTCAAATGGTGTCTGATAGACGTAATGCAACGCGACTGTTAATTCGACAACACCAAGACCTGAAGCTAAATGACCACTAGATTGGCTGACACTGTCTAATAAAAATTGTCGTAGTTCCTGACTAATTGCTGGCAATTGTGCGAGCGGATATCGCCTAAGATCCGCAGGTGAATTGATTTGCTTTAATAGAGGATATTTGTCTAAATTCATTTTTATCATCTAGTTATTTAGTTAACTATTTCGATTAATAATAAAACCAGCAAGGTCTTGTAATGGTTGGCTATTATAAGGTATTTGCGTCAGACTATCGATAGCTTGTTGATATAACTTGTGTGTCATTTCGATGGCATTTTGTAAACCCATCAATGCTGGATAAGTGCTTTTTTCCAGCTTAAGATCAGAGCCTTGTGGTTTACCCATCAGCTCTTGTTCACCAATGACGTCTAATATGTCATCTTGTATCTGGAATGCTAGTCCAATTGCTTTAGCATAGTTGTCTAACATTGGGTAATAGGGTTGAGCTACCTCATCGCATGAATAAGCACCGAGCCTTACTGCCGCTTGAATTAAGGCGCCAGTTTTATAGTTATGGATAGTTTGTAAATGTTCCAACGTGACTGTTTGGTGTTCTGCTTGTAAATCCAGTGATTGACCTAAACACATTCCAGCAAGGCCACTTGCACTTGCTAGTTCAGCAATCATTTTTATTTTACTTTGGTTGCTGATTTGTTGGTTTTCGGATAATAGGCTGAATGCTAGTGATTGTAGTGCATCACCAGCGAGGATGGCTTGTGCTTGGCCAAATTTTATGTGGCAGGTTGGTTTTCCTCGCCTTAGATTATCATCATCCATTGCGGGTAAGTCATCATGAATTAATGAGTAGGTATGCATCGATTCAATGGCAGCAGCAACTGAATCGAGTTTGGTTAGCGGACAATTAAACATTTGTCCGGTTAAATAGACCAGAATAGGGCGTATTCGCTTGCCACCAGCAAGCAGGCTGTAACTCATCGCTTGTTGCAAATTAGATGGTGCAAACTGCGAAATATATGTTGTTAGATAGTTATCAATACGTTCTTGTAATGGTTTTAGGCTATTCATTATTATCAATGGAAAATTCAGATAATTGTGCATCACTATTTTCAGATAATAAAATTTGGATGCGTTGCTCAGCTTCATTAAGTTGTTTTTGACCAGAACGAGCTAGTTTGATGCCTTTTTCGAATTCATTTAGTGCTTCATCTAATGGTAAATCGCCATTTTCAAGTTGAGTGACAATTGCTTCAAGTTGCTTGATGGTTTCTTCGAAACTGACTTCATTATTGTTTGACATATCGTACTCCTTCTTATACCAAATGAGTATACACGTATTTTTTATGATGGTGAATTAAGATGTTTTAGTTAACAATTTAACTAAGCTGTTCTTTTTCATTTTCAAGTTCATCAACTGATAGTTGAGCTATATCTGGATTAATTGGTTTTTTTACTTCAATCCCTAATTCCCTAAATCGTTCTATTTGACCAATCACGTTACCACGCCCTTTCGAGAGTTTGTTCATTGAGTTTTGATAGGTCTGTTGGGCTTTATCCAAACAGTTGCCTAGATTTTCCATATCTTCGATAAATCCACGTACTTTGTCATATAGTTTGCTGGCTCTATCAGCAATAAGCTCGGCATTACGATTTTGGTATTCAAAACGCCATAAATTATGAATAGTTCGCAAGGCAACCAATAGGGTAGTTGGGCTAACAATCATGATGTTACTTTTTAATGCATCATTGATTAATGATGGATCTTGATCGATGGCGGATAAAAATGCCGGTTCGACAGGAATGAACATTAGAATGTAGTCTAATGATTGAATGCCATTTAGTTTATGGTAATCTTTTTGACTAAGTTGTTTTAAGTGATTACGCACAGCAATTAAATGATCAGCAATGGCTCTAGTTTTTGTCTCTTCGTCATCACTATTAAAATAACGTTCATAAGCAACTAAGGTGACTTTGGAATCGATGACTACATCACCGCCTTGGGGTAAGTGAACAATTACATCTGGTTGTAGACGTCGGTTATCTTCATTAGTTAGATTAACTTGAGTGTGATATTCGTAACCTTGACGCAACCCGGAATTATCCAATATTTGACTAAGAATAAATTCACCCCAATTACCTTGGGTTTTGTTATTGCCTTTTAACGCATTGGTTAAATTGGTGGCTTCTTTCGTCATGAGTTCGTTGAGCTGTTGCAAGTTGCGAATTTCGTGAGTTAAGGTATGGCGCTCTTTGGCTTCTTGACCAAAGCTATCTTGAACTTGCTTTTTAAAGCCTTCTAATTGTTGTTTAAGTGGTGAGAGTAAAAACTCTAAGCTTTGTTTATTTTGTTGCTCAATTTTTTTGCCACTGTGCTCAAAAATTCGATTGGCTAAGTTTTCAAATTGCGTGGTTAATCGTTGCTCGCTTTGTTCTAAAACGGTCTGTTTTTCATGTGCGGCATTGATAATCTCTTCTAAGCGCGTTTTTAATTCACTAATTTTGATATTTTGAGCAACATTTTGTTGTTGGTATTGGCTCAACTCTTGTTCTAATTGAGTGATATTTGCCATTAATGACTGATTTTCTTTATTTCTTTGATTAAGTTGTAAATCATATATGGCATGTAGGTTATTCGCTTTAAATTGCGCTTTTAGCATGGCAATTAGTAAGGCGATAATGGCAATAATTACAATAATGACTACTGCCCATTCACTTAAGCCTAAACTTCCTAACATGATTAAGCCCTTTCAAACGTGAATGAAATCACATCATCTAAATTCATTGCATCAAGTGCCAACATAATTAAGCGGTCAAGCCCAACGGCAACACCTGCACAATCGGGTAAACCCGCTTCCATAGCCGCGATTAATTCAATATCGATGTTTTGTGGTGGTAAGTTTTGATTTGCTCGATCAATATTATTTTGTTCAAAACGCATCTTTTGTTCTTGCGGATTGGTGAGTTCTTTAAATCCATTAGCTAGTTCAACCCCTTTGTAATAAAACTCAAAACGGCTTGCTACACGATGATCTTCTGAACTGATCGCTGCTAAAGCTGCCTGTGAGGCAGGGAAGTTATAAACAGCGATAGGTTTTTCTTGTCCAATATGCGGTTCAACGCCAAAACTAAATAAACATTGTAATAAGGTGTCGCGATCATAATCATCAGTATTGAGTTCAATATTTAGTTGTTTGATAGCTTCAACTAAAGTTGCGTGATCAGCTTCTAGTGGGTCAATATTAAGATGACGTTGGAATGCCTTTTGGTAAGAGATTCGTTCCGCAGGTTCACAATCTAGGATGCTTTGCAGTAGATCATCGACTTCGTTGATCATTTGCATCATATCAAATTGAATACGATACCATTCGAGCATTGTAAATTCAGGGTTATGATAACGGCTTACTTCTTCATGATTGCGAAAACATTTACAGATTTGATAAATCGGTCCACTGCCAGCAGCTAATAACCGTTTCATATGATATTCAGGGCTGGTGATTAATGACATTTTTCGCCCTTGTTGTTCATCGTTTTCACCAGGTTTTAAAAATAAGGTATGAAATGAACTAAGATGTACATCGGTTACCGCATATTGACTTAGGGTCGGGGTTTCCACTTCCAAAATACAGCGGTCAGCAAAAAACTGTCTTACTTTAGATACAATTTTAGCGCGCTTAAGTAAATTATTAATAGATGCAGTAGGTTGCCAAGTCATAAAAAATATCCATGCATATTGTTTAATTTCTAAAAGACGAAATAGGGCATTAAGCCCTATTTCTTATTGCTGGCATTCATTTTGCCACAATGTGAACAAATTGTCGTATTTTTCTTGTTGATGCCAGATATGGCGATGAAGTGCAGAAAGAATAATTGGATCTTCTAAGATCGCTAATTGTTGTTCTTTACTAATTTTTTCTAAATCCACTTGTTGATAATACTCAATAAGTTGTTTTCGCAACTGCTGATTTTTTGAGTTAGGTAAATGACGAGAAGTCGATAATGCACAGGCTAACGCATTATAAATTGGATCGACAAGCGCCATAATAAAGCCATGTTCAATAAAAGCAGCTTCGGTTTGGACTAAATAGTCACCAGTTAGTTTTACTGCTCGGGACGGATGTGTTTCTTCCGGTGTTAAGAATAACCCTGCTTTTTTGGCTTTCATACCAATACTTGATAAGCCAGAAATACGAACAACTAATGGTGAAATGGTTAATGGAATTAATATCGCTATATACCAATAAGTAAATTGAGGATTTAACCAAATAATCACACATAGCCAAACTATGCCTAGTAGCGATAATGGCCAACAGAAGTAGAATGATTCGCCCCAAGTTAAGGCATCATCGTTTCTTGCTGGTGATTTCCATTGAATTTTGCTACCCAGCCATGCTTTAACCACAAACTTGCTGTGGAAGATCATGCGGATTGGTGCAAGGATCATCGACCATACCATTTCAATTAAAATCGATAATGATAATTTGAATATTCCACCCACATCTTTTGCACCTGTTCGAGCAATAATAATGCCATAACTAAACAGTTTAGGTGCAAAAAGTAATACCATTGTGGTTGAAAGTAATTGAATAGCTAATTGTTCATCCCACTTTGGCCACGTTGGATAAAATTGGTTAGGTTGGAAGAAGTATTGTGGTTCAGATATATTGAACACTAATAATAAGAGTGTTGAGAAGATCAAGAAGATTAACCACAATAGTGACGAGATGTAAGCCATACCACTGGTTAAAAACATCACACGGTGAGTTAACGTAATTCCACTTTTAAAGATTAATCGCAAATTAATCAAATTACCCATACACCAACGATTATCGCGTTTGAGATCTTCTATCATGTTTCCTGGTAGCTCTTCATAACTACCATTCATATCATACGCAATCCATACGCCATAACCTGCACGACGCATTAACGTCGCTTCAACTAAATCGTGCGATAAGATATGAATAGGGCCTTTACGTTTTTGTAATGGCGATAAAATACAGTGCTCAATAAATGGTTTTAGGCGAATCATAGCATTGTGACCCCAATATTGGGCTTCACTTAATTGCCAGAAGTGAGTACCTGAGCAAAAAATATCACTGTATATTTGATTGGCAAATTGTTGAATACGACCATATAAGGTTGTCATTCTGACCGATTTAGGCGGAGACTGTAAAATACCTGCTTTTGGATTCATTTCCATCATTGCGATCATTTTTAAGATACAATCACCGGTCATAATACTGTCGGCATCAAGAATCATCATGTATTCATATTGGTGCCCCCAACGACGGCAGAAGTCATCGATGTTACCACTTTTACGTTTTACGCGACGCTTACGGTGGCGATAAAAGATATTACAACCATTGTCAGCTTTTTTAGCGTTAAATTCAGCCCATGCTTTTAATTCATTGACATAGAGATCGGGATCATTGGTGTCGCTTAGAATATAAAAATCACAACACTGCGCATGTCCTGTCTCAACTAGCGATTCATAAGTTGCTTCTAGCCCTGCAAATACCCGTGAAACATCTTCATTACAAATTGGCATGACTAATGCAGTACGATGTTTGGCGTCAATGTGGTTAGCAGGATCATTGGGGATGGCAATAGTGTAGCGATCTTTTTTGATCACCGCCAAAATAAGCCCCATGATGCTAGTCCAAAATCCTATTGAAATCCAACAAAATAGGATAGCAAATAAGGCAATGATAAAACCTTGTATGATATAAGGAATGATGCTGTAAATGGCAAGTTCTGGGTTAATATCCCAATTTGCTATAAAATTGATTTGTTGCCAGCTTTGATAAGGTAATAAGGTTGATAAGTAAGTTGTGCCGTAATAAGTTTGTATGGCAATAAGCACAAACATAATTAAACGACGAATAAATGCGATGATATTCAGACCAGGTTTGGATTGAGGACTATAACGTTCATTCCAAATTTGTGGTTGAACCGAAACACGCTCAACTTTTGGATAAGTTGGTTGTTGTTTTCTTTCATCATTAAAATGATCAGTTTTGCCAACTTGATTGAGTCGATATTTTAGAAATTCGAGTTTATCGTTTGGCAAGTCTTCCGATTTCTGACGCCAATATTCGGCGTCAGATAGGTTTTCGAAATAATCTTTTTTCATGTTATGTGCTTATTATTAAGATCATTGAGCCGGAAATTGTCCGCTCCAAGTTTCGGACACGATCGTATGTGATTTTTTCGACGATAATTGAAGGCGAATGTCAGTTGGTTTTTTGTTATCTTCAACGTTGAATCGCACTAGCACTCGCCAACCTTTTGTTACAGAGTTGTATTGTGTATCACAGCTAACTATTGAACCATTATTAATACTTGAAATAACGTCAACTGGGTCTTGCTCTGATAAGTTTGGACCAACAAAATCCACAACATAAGCATTAGAACCATCAAGTTTACGTATTAAGTTTGCTTGTTTTATATCACCTAATGATAAGCGCGTACTTTCTGCTCTAGCTTCATTTTTTGGATAACGTTGTTGTTCGTTGAGTGAATAATGTAATCGATATTTAACATCTAACACATCACCAGCTTTATATTGTTTTTCGGGTACCCAGTAGGTAACGATGTTGTCGTTGGTTTCATCTGCAGTAGGGATTTCAACCAATTCAACTCGACCTTTATGCCAATCATTCAATATTTCAACCCATACACTTGGACGAAGTTCGTAATGGTCGTCGAGATCTTGATAGTCATCAAAACCTTTGTCACGTTGAATTAAACCAAATGCTTTAGGGCTTTCTAAACTATATGATGAAAAAGATAAGCGTTTAGGATTATTTAATGGACGCCAAATCCACTCATTTTTGGCCTGAATTGAAAGTCCATTAGAATCGTGCATTGCTGGACGATAGTTTAATAGTGGTGATGGTTGGTTAGGGCCAAATAAGAACATACTAGTCAGTGGTGCCACACCAAGTTTTTTAACTGAATCACGGAAGAATACTTTGGCTTCTACAGTAATAGTAGTATCAACACTTGGGATTAAGGTAATTTTGTAAGCCCCTGTTACACTTTTAGAATCAAGTAGGGCATAAATGACTAAGTGTTTTTGATTTGGTTCTGGGCGTTCAATCCAATACTCTTTAAAACGTGGAAACTCTTCGCCAGACATTTCGCCTGTATCAATCGCAAGCCCTCGCGCTGAAAGACCATAATGCTGATTTTTACCAACAGCACGGAAATAGCTACCACCTAGTGCGGTAAATATTTCATCGTCGGTTTTTGCTGGGTTATTGATTGGATAGTGCACTTTAAATCCAGCAAAGCCTAGTTTTTTAGTATCTAACTTATCTAAATTAATAGGACTTAAATCGAAGTAATCTGGGCTAAATTTAATTTCATTAACTTGATTGTTTACAATCTCATTAATTTTGACAGGTACATCAAAATACATGCCTTCATGATAAAATTCGAGTTTGAAACGACTTTTGCGATCGCTCCAATATGCTTTATCATGCTTAAAATAAATCTTTTGATAATCGGCAAATTGTAGTGACGATAATTCACTAGGAATATTTTTAGATGGTTGGACGTAAGCTTTTTTTGATAGTTTTTCTGCTTGTGTCACAACATCGTTAAATGTAAAAGCCCATGAAGAAAAACTTAAACAAGATAAAGATGCGATACAAACTATCTTGCAAGTTAATGTTTTACTAAATCGACTAATAGGTAATAAATTGTACATAAAAAGACTCACTTGAGTATTATCTAAAAATATTGTTGTAATTGATAATATTGTCTTTAGGGCTACTTAAGCATTTTTCCATAAAGTCGCTTCTCATCTCTTGAAGAATACTTGGGTTTTCATCAATCAAAAAGTGAGAGTAGTTATCTTTGAGAATTTTAGCTTTTAAAGCGGCCAAATCTTGCACTGACATCTTAAATAAAGTTTGATAACTTTGGATTATATTATTGGTATCATTAGTATAAACTGCTTCAATAAAATCTGCTGACCATTGACAGTAATTTTTAACATTACTATCAGTTGGTGTGATTTTTTTCAACTCAAGATTATGTTCAGCTTGGTTTTCCTCGACGACTCTTTTAAGTTGAATGTCATATTTTAGCTTGTAGAATTCTTTGAGATAAAAATTTAGCACACAGGCAGATTGGTTGCTGTCACCTTTACAGTTTAAAATACCGTGTTTGGTTATATAGCTGTCAAAGTGTTTGTCTCCAACGAGTTGAAGTAATTGTTTTTTTGCGTCCACAACAAACGAATTATTTTGTTCAGATTGTTGCTTTAAAATCGCTAACTGATCAACTTTAGTTTTACCATCGGTTGAAGACGTATTGTTTTTTACACAGCCTGCGGCAAGAATAGAGACAATGGCGCATGTAAGGATATTACTTATTTTCATATATCAAATTCCACGAATATATTCTTGAGTTGTAATTTCAGGATGAGCAACTTACACTTTTTAGTGGAGCCGTAGCGCGAAATTATATACTCTTATTCTTTTAAAAACACTAGATGATTACATTAAATTTATAAAAACGCATTTATTATTCTTTTGTAAGTTTTTATTAATGTCGACATATTTTTCGAACATCGACGGTAAATTGTGAATCATCAATTGAAGCCGGCTTAAATTTTCCTTTTGCTTTTAAAAAGGCAATAAGTTGCTCGGCATTCATATCGGAGTTGGAACAGGTATGAAATTTAGCCTCGGTACCGAATTTTTTGTGTATGGCTTCAAGTAAAGATGATTCAGTATAATCATTCCCATCCATCATTTGTAACACTTCGTGGCCGTGAATTGACATCTTTTTTCCTCTCCATATAGCAGTTTAAACTAGCTTTATTTTTTATTTTTTTGAGCGGTGAAAGATAGCAGATATTATTATTAAAAAAAAGAGGATAAATGTTAAAAATATTATTAATATTTTTTAGCTTAACCCTGATAATTATCAGGGTTATTAATCATAGTTTGTAACTGATTAAATTGACTAGGGAATTTAAGAGTTAGATTCATTCAGTTTCACAATAACCGATAGATTTTCCATTTTAATTTCATGAATTTTAACAGTGATCAAATCAGCAATTTTGTATGCAGTTTCGCCTTTAATTTTAATTAGCCCTTCATCCGGACTAGTTGATATTTCATCGCGCACGGCATGAATCATTGACAGTGGTAAAAATGCTAATGCGCCAATATCATTTAAACGAACTCTCGCACCGCCACGGTTGATATCTAATATTTCCGCTGCGAACGCTTGTCCTATTTTGTTAGATAAATATTGGCAATAAAGGTTTTCGGCAATATCACGCTCAGCTAAACGTAATTTTTTACGTCTATCAGCCATGCTCTCTAATTGTTCGTTGGATGGAGCTGTTAAGGCTTCTGCTTTAAGCGAGGCTTTAAGTATACGATGGTTTATCATATCACCATATTTTCGAATTGGTGAAGTCCATGTTGCATAAGCATCAAATCCTAAACCAAAGTGAGGTTCTGGTTTTATAGAGAATTCAGCAGGTGTTTGGAACTTTCTCAATCGTGTTGATAAGAAGTCATTATCATCACTTAATCGGCGGAATTTAACATAGCCTTCAAATGAAGTAAGTGATTCTTTATCAAAATCTGTAATGCCATTGTCTGCTAATATTTTTAATATTTGTTCAATGTATTTGGTATCAAAGCCTGAATGAGTGTTAAATACGCCAGTACCTACGTTTTCTTTCAAAT
This sequence comes from Gilliamella sp. B2911, assembly GCF_026536965.1. NCBI lineage: Bacteria > Pseudomonadati > Pseudomonadota > Gammaproteobacteria > Orbales > Orbaceae > Gilliamella > Gilliamella sp. B2911. The sequence goes on from NZ_JAFNNA010000013.1 coordinate 24,566, forward strand.
ACATGGTGAGCGCTAAATTAGCGATAATCATCACTTCTTCAACAATATTATTGCCGATGCCACGTGATTCTTTAATGATTGTTTTTACTTGACGATTATTATCAAGGATAAATCGATAATCATTGTTCACTTTGAAAACTAACGCATTTTGTTGGCGCCAATTTATCCGTGTTTTTGCCAATTCTGATAATAATTTTAGTTGGTTTTTTATTGCCGCGTCATCGATATTTAAATCACCACGATTCTCTAAAAATTCAGACACATTGTGGTAAGAAAGCTTAGCTTTCGATTCAATCCATGCGGGTAAAAAACTGATATCATCATTCGTAAATTCGCCATTTTTATCAATTTTAATTTTACAAACCATAGCTGGACGTTTTTGATTAGCTTTTAATGAACAAAGATCGTCCGCTAACTGTTTTGGTAACATTGGAATATTAAAGTCGGGCAGATAGGTGGTAAAGTTTCGGTTTTTTGCGATATTGTCGATTTCACTATCTTGCTCAATATATGCGGTTGGATCAGCGATGGCGATCATCAGGTTATAATTACCCATATCATCTTGTGAAATGGTAATCGCATCGTCCATATCTTCGGTATTTTCACTGTCAATTGTAAAAAATTGAATATCCGTTAAATCTTGACGATTTTCTTTTTCAGTCTCTGAAATTGTTAAAGATTCAGCTTGTGGAGCTTTGTCTTCTAAATTATAACGAGCTAAAGTTTTAAGCCATAGTTGATAAATTGAATCAGCACTGGCAATAAATTTTGTTATTTCAGCAAGAAAATGATTTTTATTTTTTTCTAATGGATGAGATTGTAAGGTGGCAACAACCCAATCACCTTCTTTTAATTTTTGCTTTACTTCAGGATTAACTTTACAGCGAATGGCAAAATTGACAGGTATATTTTCGGGATAAATGACCATCGCATTATCTAAAAAACCAATTTTGCCAATAAATTTTTGTAAACTACTTTCAATTAATACTTCAGGTTCAAATGATGTTTTATCGTTAATGGTGGAAATAGTGCCAGAAACTTTATCACCATGACAAACCATTTTCATTTTCGAAACAGCAATAAAGTAGTCAGTTTTGTTGTCAACATTTAGAAAGCCAAAACCTTTTTCATGCGCTCGGACGATACCTTCAACACGAGGTTTTTGTTCATATAATTCTTTTTTTAGTTGGGCTAGTAAAGGGTTATTTTGAAACATAGTTTTTAATATTAATTGAAAAATTTGAACTAAATTCTATCATAGTTATGCTTTTGGGGTTATTGAATTGTTTATTAGTGATGACGAAACAGTCTTAATTACAATAAATTGTAGAGTGGCATAATGAAATTAAACTATAAAATACAGGGTGATAATCAACCAATTTTATTGATGCATGGTTTATTTGGAAGCTTAGATAATTTAAATATGTTAGCTAAAGATCTGTCTAGTCATTACCAAACTATTCAGGTTGATTTGCGCAATCATGGTCAATCACCATGGTCAAATGTCATGAATTATGAAGTGATGGCTGAAGATGTTGCTGAGTTATGTCATGATTTGCAGTTACAAAATATTATATTAATCGGCCATTCAATGGGAGGAAAAGTTGCCATGCAATTAAGCCAACTTATTCCTGTTTCTAAAATCTGTGTCATTGATATTGCGCCAGTTAAATATACTCAAACGGCAAACGCACCTGTTCTTAACGCTTTAGAAAAATGTATTAATCAACAATTAACTGATAAAAAGCAGATTATTGAACTTATGCATGATTTAAGTGCCCCGACAATTTCATTTTTACTTAAATCTTTTAAACATCAGCATTGGTTGTTTAATGCTCAAGTCATTATTGATCAATATGACAATATATGCGATTGGCACACAATTTCACCTTGTAACGTACCGACATTATTCATCCGAGGTGGAAATTCAAACTATATTACTGATAAGGATTATCCAGCAATATTTAGCCAATTTCCAAATGCTCAAATTGAAATAGTAGAAGGTGCTGGTCATAATGTTCATGCAGAAAAAACTCAGCAAGTTTTACAACTTTTACATACAAAAAGCTTCATCTAATCGATTGTGGTTGATGCATTGTTTAAAATGAGCTTATGGTCGTCATCCAACACAATAATGCTATCATTTATCACGTTAACTTTTGAAAAGTCTGGGATCGCAGTTTGTGCTCCGTGTTTGATAAGCTCAGCATCGCCTATTCCAACACAATAGGCGCCAGCTTCAACTGCTGAAGTCACGCCACTTATTGAGTCTTCAAATACTAACGTTTCAGCGGGTGGTAGCATAAGGCGTTTAGCGCCAAGAAGATAAGGATCGGGGTAGGGTTTTCCACGAGCCACATCGTTTCGTTCTACTATCACAGAAATACATTCCTGTATATTCAGCATTGCCATTATTCGATCTATTTTTTCGCGCCAACCACTGGTTACAATCCCCACCCTAATTTTGGCTTTCGCTAAGGCATGTATTAATAGTGCAACACCTGGTATTGGATCATAATCAGCAGTATTTTCAGCGTGCATGATATAGTCTTGAACACTTTTTTGCGCTTCAGTTGATAGATGCCCAAACAGTGCTTTAATCGTATGTGGCCCGGGTTGGCCATGAATATGTTTAATAATATCGTCATCCTTGACGGTTATTCCATATAACTTGCCAGCCTCAATCCACGCTTTTTCAATAATGGTATTTGAATCAATTAGAACCCCATCCATATCAAATAAAACCGCAGAAATTTTTTTTATTGCCTTACTCATAAGTTTTTTACCCCGTACGTTAACCTTAGCCGAGAATTTAACTATTTACATTGAATCTTTGGACTTATAGAAGAGCGTCCATTTAACAATAAACATCTTAATTTTATTCATAACTAATTGTACTTATTGAAATTAATATAAATAGTAAAAGTAATTATGTATAATGAAAAAAATGACTGATTTGATAACAATTAGGAATGGATATGGACATTGAAATGAAGTTGCTACGAGCTTTCGTCGCACTTGTTGAGGTAGGGAATTACCGTGTCGCTTCTGAGCAATTATTTATAACACAACCCGCGTTAACTAAACAAATTCAAGCATTTGAACGAGCAATTGATCGAAGACTGTTTATTCGTGGTCGGAATGGCGCAAAGTTAACTGAAGTTGGGAAGGCGCTATATCCTGAAGTTAAAAAGCTATTACAACAGAATAAGAAATTTTTACTCTTTGCTAATAATATTAAAAAAAACATGAATGGAGTTCTTTCAATCGGTTTTGGCATATCTTGTTTTCAACATGTTCCTAAATGGATTCGAACTTTTTCTGAAAGAAATCCGCAATGCCATGTTTCAGCAAAACAACTTCCCTCAAACGAGCAAATTACTCTGCTAATGCAGGGGGAATTAGATATTGGTTTTGTCCGTATGCCTGTGCCAGAGTCATTGAGTTCAATTATGTTATTTAAAGAGTATATCGTGCTAGCAGTTCCAAATAATCTAAAAGTCAGTAGGAACAATCTTAAAGATGTACTAGAAACGCATCCCTTATTACATATAAATCCCTGCTTGGCGCCTTGTTTGACCGAGCAAACAAAATTATTACTTGAGGCTATAAACGCTATACCAAAACAGGGCGGGGCGACGAATGATCTTCCCTCTCTTTTGGCTTTAATTGCTGCCAAAAATGGCATTGCTTTTGTGCCTGCTAGTGTTTGTCATTTTCTACCTAAAGGTGTAAAACTTGTCACGCTTGAATTAGCTCAAACAGGATGGGATATTGCGGTTGCATGGAATGAAAAAATTGAAAATAAACAGCGTGATTCATTTTTAGAAATGAACATTAATCACATAATAAACGTTGTTGTTTAATCGTCTTATGATTCGGTGGGGTAATATCAATAAAAACCATTTTACAAGGTGCACTATAAGGTTGGCTGTAAACTTGATATTGCCACTCTTTTGGTATGATTTTATCTACCGTATGAGGGTAACTATCAAGTAAAGCAAACGCCATTTGCTGTGCTTTGAAATGTTGATGAAAATAGTGGTGTTGATTAATAATTGAGGTTAAATAACGAATAAAACCCAGCATGATGATGGCAAACATTAAACATGACAACATAACTTCAATTAAACTAAAGCCAGCTGTTTTTTTATTACTTATATTTTTACTATTCACAATCAATCATCTTCTTTTCAGGGCAATAATCTAACCAATGACCTTTTTCAACAATAAGTTGGTTATCTTCAAAATGCGTTAACATATAAAGGAAATAATCATCATTAGCTTGTCCACGTACTAGGGTGTAGTTATCCACTTTTAATCGCGATTTTTTTATACATGCTTTTAATTGATATTGAGTATCAGATAAGCATTGCCACTCTTCAGTTGGCGGTTGCCAAATTTGTTTGGTTGCCCAATTTAAACTGGAACTAGCTTGATTAAACTGACGATAATATTGGGTTTCAATCAAATAGCTCCTTTTTATCGAATCAATGGTAATTTGAAACCCCGTTAGCAAAAGAAGTCCAACAATGGTTAATATGATCACCATCAAAAGCGTGCTAAAGCCATCATATTGAGTTACTGAACGATTAAAAGGGATTTTCATTTTTGATAATGGTTGTTGTTTGATATTTAATTTTTTTGTTTTTCTTCAATTGAGCACTAATATCTATCTCAAAATGATTATTTTGTTTTTTGATTGAAAATTGAGTGATTTTAATGTCGTGAGGATCGAAAATTTTCTCCCAATTGACACCTTCGCAATTGATTGTTCCAACCTTATATTCCAAATTATTATTATAAAGCCGATACGCAAAGATATCTGATTTGGTTGGAATAGTCGTATTATGAACCCAATCATTGCGGATCTCGCTATCGTAACGGAAGATATAGCAATTTTTTGCTAGATTGATTTCAATTGGTTGCTGACTCATCTTTTTTGGTTTATTGGCGATAAACCCAGCACGTTTCAAATCTTTGGAAATACTAACAATACCTTGATGAATATTCCTTTGTAGATGAGTATTAAGATTTTGCTGAAGTATAATCGATTGTAATTTACTATAAAAAGCTGTAATGCCAATGAAGATTAAGCTAGAAAAGGTGATGCTTAACATCATTTCAAATAACGAAAAACCATCTTGCTTTAACATCGCGGCAGCCCTGGTAAATAACTATTTTTCTTACAAAACCGAATCCGCCCTCGATATGAAATAATAATTTGTGTGGTGCCAATGGCATTATGCAATTCGAATGTACCGGTTTGAGCCATATTTTTTCGCCCCCAAAAAGAGATGGTTTTTTTATCGGCTAAATCATTTAATTCAACAGAATTGTTAGGTTTAATAAAATAGCTAGAGCCTTCTTGGCACGTCGCTGGTTTTTCGCCTTTGCTGATGCTTAAGCACCAAGGCGTCAAAAAATAATAGATGTGGACATTTTCGTTAGCGTTATAAGCTTTGGCTTGGACTTCCTCCAAAAAATAGGCTAGCTGTTTTGTGGTAGTAGTAAGTTCGTTACGGAGCTGTAATTCCTTCCAATGTTGCACGCCTATTGAAGCCAAAATAGCACCAATACAGATAACAAATAAAAGTTCTACTAAAGAAAATCCATCGTTTTGCATTATTTTTTGTTACAAGATTTAATGAGGATTCAACTTTATATTCAAAGAAAACAACTGTATTAAATATTGTTCAGATTTTGTGAAAGGTATTCCAAATAATTTATCCTTTTTGAGAAATCTCAATGATACGATAAACCACTTAAAAATAACTGCATATTATATTATACTGTTTGCCCAATTAAATTTGCTAACGGACTTAAAGTTAAAGGAAACGAGAAATGCAACAATTACAAACTATTATTGAGGCAGCATTTGAACGTCGTGCTGAAATTACGCCTTCGAATGTTGATACTGTAACACGTGATGCAATTAATCAATGTATCGCTCTATTAGACAGCGGTAAAATGCGTGTCGCGGAAAAGATTAATGGCGATTGGGTGACTCATCAATGGTTAAAAAAAGCGGTATTGCTCTCTTTCCGTATTAATGAAAATCAACTTATTGATGGTGGCGCAACAAATTATTATGACAAAGTGCCATTAAAATTTGCTGATTATGATGAAGCTCGCTTCCAACAAGAAGGCTTCCGTGTCGTTCCATCAGCAATTGCGCGTAAAGGTGCTTATGTTGCTCGTAATACCGTATTAATGCCATCTTACGTAAATATCGGTGCTTATGTTGATGAAGGCACGATGGTTGATACTTGGGTAACTGTTGGTTCATGTGCACAAATTGGTAAAAATGTTCACTTATCTGGTGGTGTTGGTATTGGTGGTGTGTTAGAACCATTACAAGCAAACCCAACTATTATCGAAGATAACTGTTTCATTGGTGCTCGTAGTGAAATCGTTGAAGGTGTGATTGTTGAAGAAGGCAGTGTGATCTCAATGGGCGTATTTATTGGTCAAAGTACTAAAATTTATGATCGAGCAACTGGTGAAGTTCATTACGGACGTGTTCCAGCTGGTTCGGTTGTGGTATCAGGTAACTTACCAACTAAAGATGGCAAATATAGCCTTTATTGTGCAGTTATTGTGAAAAAAGTCGATGCTAAAACTTTAGGTAAAGTTGGTATCAACGAATTACTTCGTACTATCGATTAATCTTAATAATAATGCCGCCGTAAATATTGTGGCGGCAATTAAAAGAGTTGTTTAAAATAAGTAATATTTATAACGATTAGAAGAGGAAAATTTATGCCTTCTTTTGATATTGTGTCAGAAATTCAAATGCCAGAAGTTAAAAACGGTGTCGACAATGCGACTCGTGAACTGACCACTCGTTGGGACTTCAAAAATGTCGAAGCATCTTTTGAGCTCAATGAAAAAAATGAAACCATCAAAGCAACTAGCCAATCCGATTTCCAAGTTCAACAGCTATTGGATATTTTACGTGATAAGTTGGCTAAACGTGGTATTGATGGCGGAGCGCTAGAAATTCCGGAAGAGCTGGAACATAGCGGAAAATTTTATAGTATTACTGTCAAACTAAAACAAGGTATCGATAAAGAGTTAGCTAAAAAAATAGTTAAGCTGATTAAAGACAGTAAACTTAAAGTGCAAGCTCAAGTACAAGGTGAGCAGGTTCGCGTTACAGGTAAGTCTCGTGATGATTTACAAGCAACCATGGCACTAGTCAAAAATGGTGAATTAGGGCAACCTTTCCAATTTACTAATTTCCGCGATTAATAGATCTTCATTCATGATTATTGCCGACTTGATGATTCCCTTTTAAAGCATTTTTCGGCAATATTTTTTTTATCTATTTCCTTAATAAATCTTAAAAAAAGTTGAGGAACGCACTTTTTGAAGCTTAAATTTTTAAGAATAAATGCTTTTATCTTTATTTTTAGGGATGCTATTTCTAAATAACGAGATTTTTTTAGTTAAATACGTTATGCTATCCGCTTGTCTATCCTCTTAAATTTAAAAATACTTATTATTATGAAAAAATTCGTATTATTTCTCGTTTTTTTTATTTTTTCATCTCCTTTATTTGCTCAAAATCCCAATAGTGAAGAAAAGAAAGCGTTTATTGATGACTTGATGTCAAAGATGACGATTAAAGAGAAAGTAGGGCAACTGCGATTAATCAGTGTGGGTGGCGATCTTACACTAGACAAAGTCCTTGACCAAATTGAAGCGGGTGAAATTGGTGGTATTTTTAATACTGTAGTTGAGCCCGATCTATCACAAATGCAAGAAAGAGCATTAAAATCGCCGAATAAAATCCCTGTTTATTTTGGTTTTGACATTATTCATGGTCATCGTACGGTATTTCCTATTAATTTAGGGATTGCTGCAACTTGGGATCGTGATGCGATAGGTAAAGTTGCTGAAGTATCGTCTGATGAAGCAACTTCTGATGGGCTTAATGTAACTTGGGCGCCAATGGTTGATATTACGCGAGATCCAAGGTGGGGCCGAGTGTCAGAAGGATTTGGTGAAGATCCTTATTTAGCGTCGGAAGCAGGGCGTATTTTTGTCGAAAAAATGCAAAAACAGTCTCTTGAGGATAAAAAATCATTAGTGACAACCGTTAAGCATTTTGCGCTATATGGTGCGGTTGAAGCTGGTCGTGAATATAATAGTACGGATATGAGTGAACGAAAAATGTTCCAAGAATATCTTGTACCATATAAAGCGGCTGTAGATGCAGGCAGCCGAGCGGTTATGGTTGCACTTGTTAGTGTAAACGGTATTCCTGCTACCTCTAATCATTGGTTATTAACCGAGGTACTGCGTGATCAATGGCATTTTGATGGTGTAGTGGTTAGTGATCATGGTGCTATTCGTGAATTAATTAATCACGGTGTGGCAAAAGACGCTAAAGATGCAGTTAGAATTGCGATCCTAGCTGGTATTGATATCAGTATGAATGATGAGTATTTTTTACAGTTTATACCAGAACTAGTTAATGAAGGTGCAATCTCTCAAGAGCAGATTAACCAAGCGTGTCGTCATGTATTAGAACTGAAATATGATATGGGATTATTTAAAAATCCTCATCGAAATTTAGATCCTAATTTTGATATTGAAACCATGTTCGCCAACGATCGTTTACATCGTGCAGAAGCAAGGGATGTTGCGCGTCGTAGTATTGTATTGTTAAAAAATGAAAACAATGTTTTACCGTTGAGCAAAAATAAAAAAATTGCGGTGATTGGACCGTTAGCAGATTCAAAACGCGATATTTTGGGTAGTTGGTCTGGTGCTGGGCGAGCTAATTTAGCCGTAACCCCTTTGGAAGGGATTAAGAATGCTGTTATTAATCCAAAATTAGTTAGCTATGCATGGGGTGCCAATATTTCGGATGATCCAAATCTTTATAAATTCTTAAATTTATATGAAGAGATCACTAAATTTGATAAAAGACCTGCTGATAAAATGATTGCCGAAGCGGTTGCTCAAGCGAAAAGATCAGATGCTGTTGTTTTATTTGTTGGCGAAGCCGAAGGAATGGCGCATGAATCATCAAGTCGAACTGACCTCAATTTGCAAGCAAGCCAAAAACGTTTAATTACAGCATTAAAAGCAACAGGTAAACCACTAATTATTGCATTGATGAATGGGCGCCCACTTACCGTGAAAGAAGAATATGAACAAGCCGATGCGATGCTTGAAACTTGGTTTTTAGGTACTGAAGGTGGTAATGCTGTAGCTGATGTTCTCTTTGGTGATTATAACCCTTCAGGTAAATTACCGATGTCTTTCCCAGATAATGTTGGTCAAATTCCTGTTTATTATGGTCAATTAAATACTGGTCGACCTCATGGCACGGTCAATATGGGTAAATACACCACTTCTTATTTTGATAGTCCAAACGAACCGTTATTTCCATTTGGTTATGGTTTGAGTTATACCAATTTTACGATTGATTTTTCACTATCAAAAACTGAAATGTCGCCAAATGGTGAAATCGAAGTGATAGCCAATGTAGAAAATACTGGTGATAGAGAGGGGACGCAAGTTGTCCAATTATACTTGCAAGATGTGACTGCTTCAGTTAGCCGTCCTGTCAAAGAGTTAGTTGGATTTGAGAAAATAGCACTTAAACCTCACGAAAAAGGCCAAGTAAAATTTGTTATCAAATATGACATGTTAAAATTCTGGAATGACAAAATGCAATATGTTGCAGAACCAGGTAAATTTAATGTGTTTGTAGGCTCAGATTCGACAACCAAACAAAAGCAAACATTCACTTTACTTGATAAATAAACACAAAAACCGTCGGTTTTAATCGACGGTTTAGTTCTTTTATTCAATCTTTCAACCTTTAAGACTAATATATAAGATTATTTACTGGTATCGTTTACGTTTTTAAGGTAAAAAAATACGAGTCAATGACTCGTATTTAATCCATTTATTATTACAATTATCTATTGAGTGCTTTTACTTTCAGAACTAATCCATCAACAGCAATCACTTCAACAGGTTGTCCAACTTCTAGATCTTGGTTACATTTTGCTGACCATGTGCCATCTTTTATTTTTACCCGACCCGAACCATTAATTATAGCCTCGGTAACGATGGTTTTGATTCCGATTAATTCTTGTTGGGGTTGATTGATTTCACTTTTACCAGATTTATCTTTACCATGTTTTTTTAACCACACCCACCAAAGATAAGCCGATACCAAAGTAAAAATAGCAAATAAAATCCATAGAATCGGCCAAGATAAAGGGACAACCCAAGCTATTAAACCAACAACAATGGCTGCAATCCCACTCCAAAGCCCATATCCGGAAGTTCCCAATAGCTCAAGGATCAGTAAAATACCACCTAAAGCAATAAATACCCAGTGAGGATAATCATAAATAACCGTTAAAAAATCAGTCATTGATTGTTACCTAATTTATTAAAATATAATATCTTCCTAATTAGATTAGGAAGAATTGTTTCACTAAAGCAAATTATTTAGAGTTTTTAATTAATTCTGCAATACCGCCAATGCTACCCATTAAGCTAGAAGCATCTAGTGGCATCATCACTACTTTACTGTTATCTGAAGCACCGATTTGTTGTAAAGCTTCAGTATATTTTTGAGCAACGAAGTAGTTGATCGCATTAATGTTACCAGCAGCAATCGCTTCTGAAACCATTTGTGTAGCTTTTGCTTCGGCTTCGGCAGCACGTTCACGCGCTTCTGCTTGTAAAAATGCAGCTTGTTTTTCACCTTCTGCTTTTAATATTTCTGACTGTTTTTCACCTTCAGAGCGTAAAATAGCCGCTTGGCGGATACCTTCTGCTTCAAGGATCTCAGCACGTTTGTTACGTTCAGCTTTCATTTGCGCGTTCATGGCTGCAATAAGTTCTGCTGGTGGGCGAACGTCACGAATTTCGATACGGGTAATTTTAATTCCCCAAGGGCTAGTTGCATCATCAACAATGCTAAGAAGTTTTGAGTTGATGTGATCACGTTGTGATAACATTTCATCAAGTTCCATACTACCAAGTACGGTACGAATGTTTGTCATCATCAGATTAATAACCGCACGCTCAAGTTGATTAACTTGGTAAGCAGCTCTTGCAGCTTCTTGTACTTGAATAAAGCAAACCGCATCAATTTGTACATTCGCATTATCTTTAGAAATAACTTCTTGAGATGGGATATCAAGAACTTGTTCCATCATATTGATTTTGCGACCCACACCATCCATAAATGGGATAATGATGTTTAAGCCAGGCTCAAGCGTATGAGTGTATTTACCAAAACGCTCGATGGTATATTGGTATCCTTGTGGAACAATGGTAATAGCTTTAAAAACGGTTACGATAGCTAATAAAACTATTATCGCAATAAGAATATAAAATATTGGCATATATCAAAATCTCTAAATTTTATTAATGTATTGATTATTCTAATTGGTATTAGGATATTTGACAAACTATTAGTTTTTAACCATTTGAAATCAAAACAACCTAATAGATCATTTGTTAAATACGGCAACGTAGAAAATTATCTTGAAAAGATCAACCTAGCTCCTCGATTTTAATTTCATCATTAAGTTATTGAGCACTGCTTTATTCGCTGGTCTGAAATCATATAGGTTAAAATCGTTCAATCATCAATGTCATTAATTTAAAAAATGAGTCTAAATAAACCTATTTTTTATAAAGGCTAATTTTATTTATTGAATATAAAATATTCGCTTGACAACACACTAATGAACTAGTTTAATAGTACAACATCTTTTTTAAGCAGATATAATAATGATAAATCATCAAAATCCTATAACTCACTATAAAAAAACTACTGTTTTGAGTTGGTGGCGCATCACTTTCTGCGGGTGATGTGATGATGTCCTTTTTTCGCAAGACCCGCTAAATGCGGGTTTTTTAGTTTAAAAAAAAGATAAAAAATAATTTTATATAAAGAGAGTCAACAATGAATAAGCCTACATTAACACAAATAATCAAAACCATTGGTTATTATCAGGATCCGACTCAGGTATTTTATCAACTTTGTGATAATAAACCGGCAACATTGTTGCTTGAATCTGCCGAAATTGATAATAAACAAGGGATTAAAAGCGTAATGATCATTGATAGCGCTTTAACTATTTCGGCCCTAAACAACGAAGTGACTTTTCAAGCTTTAACCAGCAACGGGCAAAAATTATTACCTTTGTTAGAGCAAGCATTTCCTGATAACGTCACTAAAACAAAAATAGATGAACATAATCTTAAGTTAGTGTTTCCACCTATTGATGGTTTGCAAGATGAAGATTCTCGCTTGAAGTCATTATCGATTTTTGATGCATTAAGAACATTATTAAATATCGTTAATATTCCCGAAAAAGCGAGTTCAGATGCCGTTTTTGTTGGTGGATTATTTGCGTATGATTTAGTGACAAATTTTGAACATTTACCAATATTACCAACTGAACAACGTTGCCAAGATTTTCGTTTTTATTTAGCTGAAACTTTATTGGAAATTAATCACAAAGATCGCGTTTCATTATTAAAAGCAACGGCCTTTACTTCTTGTCCTGATGAAGTTACACGCTTAAATCAACGATTAGATGAATTGCAAAATAAACTCAATCAACCAATGAGCACAATTAAAAGGCAATCGTTGGCTGAAATGGATGTCGTTTGTAATAAGAGTGATGATGATTTCAATACCATTGTTAAGAAAATGCAAGATGCGATTCAACAAGGTGAAATTTTCCAAGCTGTTCCATCTAGACGTTTTTCATTACCTTGTCCTCAACCATTATCTGCATATCAAGTCTTAAAAAATAATAATCCAAGCCCTTATATGTTTTATATGCAAGACGAGGATTTTGTTTTATTTGGTGCCTCACCTGAAAGTGCACTCAAATATAATAAAGCCAATAATCAAGTTGAAATTTATCCAATTGCTGGTACTCGCCCACGTGGTTTAAACACTAATGGCGAGATTGATTACGATTTGGATAGTCGATTAGAGTTGGAAATGCGCACCGATAAAAAAGAGTTAGCTGAACATTTAATGTTAGTCGATTTAGCACGAAATGATTTAGCTCGAATTTGTCAGCCAGGGACGCGATATACCAAAGAGTTATTAAAAGTTGATCGTTATTCTTACGTTATGCATTTAGTTTCAAGAATTGTTGGTCAACTACGTCAAGATCTTGATGCACTACATGCTTATCAAGCTACCATGAACATGGGAACATTAACTGGAGCGCCAAAAGTTAGGGCAATGCAGTTAATTGCCGAATCGGAAAAAATAAAACGGGGTAGTTATGGTGGGGCAGTTGGATATTTTACTGCCAATGGTGATCTTGATACTTGTATCGTTATTCGCAGTGCTTATGTGGAAGATGGTGTTGCAACCGTACAAGCTGGATGTGGCGTGGTTTTAGATTCAGAACCACAAGCAGAATCGGATGAATCACGTAACAAAGCACGTGCTGTTGTTCGCGCGATTATGGCAGCACATAATGTAGAAGGTGTATTCTAATGGCTAATATCTTATTTCTTGATAACGTTGATTCGTTTACTTATAACTTAGTCGATCAGTTACGTCACAATCAACATAACGTGACAATTTATCGCAACACAATTCCAGCTGATGTGATCATCGAAAAATTATCACAAATGCAAAATCCTATCCTAATGTTATCACCAGGACCTGGAGCACCGAGTGAAGCAGGTTCAATGCCTGAATTACTTAAACGTTTAAAAGGTAAATTACCGATCATTGGTATCTGTCTTGGACATCAAGCGATTGTTGAATCTTATGGTGGTATGATTGTCCCTGCGGGCGATATTTTACATGGAAAAGCTTCATTAATTGAACATGATGGGCAAGCGATGTTTAAAGACTTACCCAATCCATTACCGGTTGCGCGCTATCACTCATTAAAAGGTGAAAACATACCGAAAACATTAACCGTCAATGCCATGTGTAATAACATCGTTATGGCAGTACGTAATGACCAAGATCGGGTTTGCGGTTTTCAATTTCATCCTGAATCAATTTTAACGATTCAAGGGGTAAAATTATTAGAACAAACCATTGAATGGGCACTGAATCCACCACAAAAACAGCCAGAAGCAAAACAAGAAGCGATTGTTGATAAGCAAGAATACAATATTCAACCGATTTTAAATAAATTGTACTTAGGGCAAGTATTGTCTCAAGAAGAGAGTAAAATACTGTTTAATTTAATTATTCAAGGTAAAATAGAACCAACGGTACTAGCAACCGCTATCATTAGTATGAAAGTTCGGGGTGAAAAACCTGATGAAATTGCCGGAGCAGCTCAGGCCTTACTTGAAAATGCTGATCCATTTGAAGTGCCTGATTATGATTTTACCGACATCGTTGGGACTGGTGGAGATGGAACTAACAGCATCAATATCTCCACAGCCAGTGCTTTTGTTACTGCGGCATTAGGGTATAAAGTTGCTAAGCATGGTAACCGTGGTGTGTCGAGCAAATCAGGATCATCAGATGTTTTATCCGCTTTAGGTATTAAACTAAACATGTCAGCGGAAGCATCTCGAAAAGCGCTTGATGAATTAGGTGTGTGTTTCTTGTTTGCTCAGCAATATCACTCAGGATTCCGCCATGCTGCACCAGTACGTCAGCAACTTAAAACACGAACAATTTTTAATGTTCTTGGGCCGTTGATTAATCCATCACGACCAAAACGTATTTTACTTGGTGTTTATCATCCTGATTTGATAAAACCGATTGCAGAAACATTAAAAATGTTAAACTATACCCATGCTTATGTGGTACATGGCTCAGGGATGGATGAAGTCGCTATTCATGGCGAAACTCAAGTTGCCGAAGTAAAAAATGGCGAAATTCGCTATTTTACTTTAACACCAGAAGATTTTGGTCTACAGCAATATACTTTGAAAGATATTGAAGGTGGAACACCAGAAATGAATCGTGATTTATTGTTAGCGATTTTACAAGGACATGGTAAACCAGCGCATGAAGCAGCTATTGCTGCAAATGTGGCGATGTTAATTAGCCTATTTGGTGAACCAGACTTAAAACAAAATGCTAAGCGTGCAATAGAATTAATGCGTAGCGGTAAAGCTTATGAGCTATTACAAAAGTTAGCAGCAAGATAATGAGTGGAGAATAAGATGGCAATTGCAGCATTAACTGAAAATGTTGAAATGGCAACGGTTTTAAAAAAGATCATTGAAGATAAACAGCTATGGCTTGCCGAGCAACAAATTAAAAATCCACTGGCTAATTTTAAAAATAAAGTTGTACCTAGTGATCGTGATTTTTACCAAGCGTTAAATCAACCGAAAACGGTATTTATTTTAGAATGTAAAAAAGCATCGCCATCCAAGGGATTAATTCGAGATGATTTTGACCCAGCAAGTATAGCCAAAGTTTACAAAGATTATGCTTCGGCAATCTCAGTTTTAACTGACGAAAAATACTTTCAAGGTCGTTTTGAGTTTTTACCAATAGTACGTAATGAAGTCACCCAACCCGTACTTTGCAAAGACTTTATTATCGATGAATATCAAATTTACTTAGCACGTTATTATCAGGCTGATGCCATCTTGTTAATGTTATCGGTAGTCAATGATGATGAATATCGTCACTTAAGCCAAGTTGCTCATCAACTTAATATGGGGGTACTGACGGAAGCGAGTACCGAACAAGAAGTTGAACGAGCTATCAAACTTGGCGCTAAAGTGATTGGTATTAATAACCGTAATTTACGCGATCTGTCGGTTGATCTCAATCGGGTAAAAACTTTATCAAAAACAATCCCTGATGATCGAATCATTATTAGTGAATCAGGTATTTATACGCACAATCAAGTTAAAGATCTTAGCCATTATGCTAACGGTTTTTTAATTGGTAGTGCACTTATGTCTGAGCCAAACTTAACCTTAGCTATCCGTAAAGTAATGCTAGGTGAAAATAAAGTTTGTGGCTTAACCCAACCACAGGATGCAATAACCGTCTACCAAGCTGGTGCGGTTTATGGTGGATTAATTTTTGTGCCTAAATCACCAAGATATATAACACCGACTAAAGCGCGTAGTGTTATCGCATCGGCACCCTTGAATTGGGTTGGTGTTTTTAAAGATAGTGATATAGATGAAGTATGCGAAATAGCTAAACAACTATCACTTTATGCAGTGCAATTGCATGGTCATGAGGATGATAACTATATCAAAACACTTCGCCAAAAATTACCCTCAACCTGTCAGATCTGGAAAGCGTTAAGTATTAGCGATAACATCCCAAATCATGATAACCCACTAGTATCACGTTACATATTTGATAATGGTGCCGGTGGAACAGGTAAAAGTTTTGATTGGTCACTTTTACGTGACAAAGATTTAAGTAATGTCATTTTGGCTGGTGGTATTAATCCGCAAAATGTGAGTGAGGCGCTCACTACCGATGTTATTGGTGTTGACCTTAATTCGGGCGTTGAAGTTTCACCAGGAATTAAAGATAAACAAAAAATCAAATTAGTATTTGAACAAATTTAACTGATTACATTAAAGGAATGGTTATGTCTAAATTAAATCCTTATTTTGGCAAATTTGGTGGTCAATATGTGCCACAAATATTGATGCCTGTGCTTGAACAACTTGAGGATGCTTTTATATCGGCGATACACGATCCAAGTTTTCAAAAAGAATTTAACGATCTTTTGGTTAACTACGCTGGTCGCCCGACAGCATTAACACTGTGTAAAAATCTTACCGCAGGGACCAAAACAAAACTATATCTAAAACGTGAAGATTTAGTTCACGGTGGTGCGCATAAAACTAATCAAGTATTAGGCCAAGCATTACTCGCTAAAAGAATGGGTAAAACTGAAATTATTGCCGAAACTGGCGCAGGTCAGCATGGCGTTGCTTCAGCATTGGCGTGTGCATTATTGGGTTTAAAATGCCGAATATATATGGGGGCTAAAGATGTTAAACGCCAAGCTCCGAACGTATTTAGAATGCGACTCATGGGGGCAACAGTTATTCCGGTTGAAACCGGCTCTGCAACCTTAAAAGATGCTTGTAATGAAGCATTGCGAGATTGGTCTGGTAGTTACGAAACCGCTCACTATATGTTAGGTACCGCTGCTGGACCGCACCCATTCCCAACCATAGTGCGTGAATTCCAACAAATAATTAGCCGTGAAGCGAAACAACAAATTTTGGAAAAAGAGGGTCGATTACCTGATGCTGTCATCGCTTGTGTTGGTGGCGGTTCAAACGCAATTGGGATGTTTGCTAATTTTATTGATGATAAGTCAGTAAAATTAATTGGGGTTGAACCAGGAGGCCATGGCATCGAAAGTGGCGAACATGGTGCATCACTTAAACATGGTAAACTCGGTATTTACTTCGGTATGAAAGCCCCAATGATGCAAACCGAAGAAGGCCAAATTGAAGAGTCTTATTCGATTTCTGCAGGCCTTGATTTTCCAGCTGTTGGACCGCAACACGCTTATTTAGATAGTATTGGTCGGGCAGATTATGTCTCTATCACTGATGATGAAGCGCTTGAAGCGTTTCAGGCCTTATCACGCAATGAAGGAATTATTCCGGCTTTAGAGTCATCTCATGCCTTAGCCTATGCACTTAAGATGATTAAAGAAAATCCAAACAAAGAGCAACTATTAATTGTCAATTTATCAGGTCGTGGCGATAAAGATATTTTTACGGTTTACGATGTATTAAAAGCAAAAGGAGAAATAGAATGAGCCGTTATCAAAAACTGTTTGACCGATTAACAGTCGAAAAACGAGGTGCATTTGTTCCTTTTGTTCCAGTTGGTGATCCTAATCCACAGCTTTCCTATCAAATTATTCAAACAATGATTGATGCAGGGGCTGATGCGTTAGAACTAGGCATTCCTTTTTCTGACCCAATGGCAGATGGTCCAACTATACAAAATGCTAATATTCGTGCTTTTAATGGTGGCATAACCGTTGCCAAATGCTTCGAAATCTTAACCAAAATCCGCGAAAACAATCCTGATATTCCAGTTGGATTATTAATCTATGCCAATTTAGTATTTAAAAATGGTATTGATAACTTCTATGCGAAGTGTGCTAAAGCAGGGGTGGATTCAGTATTAATTGCTGATTTACCTGTAGAGTATGCCGAAGAGTTTACGGGTGCTGCTGAAAAACATAGCATCGCACCAATATTTATCTGTCCACCTAATGCGGACGATGAAGTGATTGAAAATATTGCTAAACGAGGCAAAGGTTATACTTACTTAGTATCACGAGCAGGAGTAACCGGTACAGAAAACCGTGCTAATAAACCACTCACTCATTTACTCGAAAAACTAACTGAATTTAAAGCACCACCAGCAATTCAAGGTTTTGGTATTTCAGAACCCGCTCAAGTTAGTGAAGCAATTAAATCGGGTGCAGCGGGAGCTATTGCTGGATCGGCAACGGTTAAAATCATTGAAAACAATCTTAATAATCCAGACAAAATGCTGAGTGAATTAACAACTTTCGTTAAAACCATGAAAGCAGCAACGCAAAAGTAACATCAACCAATGATTAATCCGCTGAATATTAGGCGGATTAATTCACTTGAAAAACGAATAATTATACATATATAAAACACAACTATAGATTAATCATAATTGTTCACCATTTAAAAATCATAGCCCCTTAGTTTCAATAACTTTAGGCTTTTTGTGAATTCTGATATGATTTTGGGTTGCAATTTTTACAAAATACAGTATAATCTTCAGCCATCTATCGCGGGGTGGAGCAGCTTGGTAGCTCGTCGGGCTCATAACCCGAAGGTCGTTGGTTCAAATCCAGCCCCCGCAACCACTTAAATTTTCATTCATATTAATCTATCCTATTTTTATTGTCTGAAAGTTCGAATCAAGTGGCTTCATTATATTATGTTTTATATGTAGCCTCGCTTGTCGGGGTTTTTTTATATGATTTAAACGTTAGTTTAAAAGGAATGTTGGGCTTTATGCCCTTTTTTATTTTCTGCAGTGGAGGTTTGTTTGGCTAATTTAGAACAGCAATTGACCGAAATCATCCAAGAGCCTGTTAATGCACTTGGCTTTGAGCTAGTTGGGGTTGAATACATTCGTGGTCGTTACCCAGTTTTGCGCGTATATATTGATAGTGAAAATGGTATTACCGTTGATGATTGTGCTGATGTTAGTCGACAAATTAGTGCGGTACTTGATGTAGAAGACCCAATTAAAGATGCTTACAATCTCGAGGTCTCCTCACCAGGTATGGATCGACCTTTGTTTACGCTTGAACATTACCAACGTTTTATTGGTGAAGAAGTCACAATAAGTTTGCGTATTCCTGTTGCCAATCGCCGCAAGTGGAAAGGAAAGATTAAATCCATTGATAATGAAATGATTACATTAATCGTGGATGAAAATGATGAAGTGTTTGCTTTTAGTAATATACAAAAGGCGAATATTGTACCTAATTTTAACCTTAAATAGAGTACGGGTGTAAAGGATGAATAAAGAAATTTTAGCTGTTGTTGAAGCGGTATCTAATGAAAAGGCACTTACACGTGACAAAATTTTCGAAGCGCTAGAAACCGCGTTAGCAACGGCCACTAAAAAGAAACATACTGTTGATATAGATGTTGTCGTAAAAATTGACCACAAAACGGGTGATTATGATACGTTCCGCCGTTGGTTAGTGGTTAATGAAGTGACTCAACCTACTAAAGAAATCACATTGGAAGCAGCTCAATTTGAAGATCCTAATGTAAAAGTAGGTGACTATGTTGAAGAACAAATTGAATCAGTCGCATTCGACCGCATTACAACACAAACAGCTAAACAAGTCATCGTTCAAAAAGTACGCGAAGCTGAGCGTGCTATGGTTATTGACATGTTTAGAAACCGAATTGGTGATATCGTAACGGGTATTGTTAAAAAGACCAACCGTGATAGTGTTATCCTTGATTTAGGTAATAACGCTGATGCAATGATGTCTCGCCATGATATGTTACCACGTGAAAACTTCCGAATTGGTGACCGTGTTCGAGGTATTTTATATCTTGTAGAACAAGATAATAAACCAGCACAACTCTGTGTTAGTCGTTCAAATCCTGAAATGATGGAAGAACTATTCCGTATAGAAGTACCTGAAATTGGCGAAGAGATGATCGACATCAAAGGTGTTGCTCGTGATCCAGGTTCTCGCGCTAAAATTGCTGTTAGCAGTAATGACCGCCGTATTGACCCTGTTGGTGCATGTGTCGGTATGCGAGGTGCTCGCGTTCAAGCTGTTTCGAATGAATTTGGTGGTGAACGTATTGATATTGTTTTATGGGATGATAACCCAGCTCAATATGTTATTAATGCTATGGCACCAGCCGATGTAGTATCTATCGTAGTTGATGAAGACAAACACACTATGGATGTTGCCGTTAATGCCGATACCTTACCGCAAGCTATCGGCCGTAATGGACAAAATATCCGTTTAGCATCACAACTTACTGGTTGGACGTTAAACGTCATGAGTACTGAAGATCTTCAAGAAAAACACCAAGCAGAATCTTTCGCAGCAATCAATAACCTAATGAAACATTTAGATATTGAAGAAGATCTTGCACAACTTTTAGTTGAAGAAGGATTTACTTCACTTGAAGAGCTTGCTTATGTACCAGTAGATGAGTTACTTGAAATTGAAGAACTTGATGAAGAACTGGTTGATGCATTAAGAAATCGAGCAAAAGATGCCTTAACGACTATCGCACTTGCTCACAGTGGTGATAAACGACCTGCACAAGATCTATTAGATCTACCAGGTATGACACAAGAATTAGCCTATCAATTAGCACAACAAGATATTGTGACTCTAGAAGATTTAGCTGAACAAGGTACAGATGATCTTACAGACATTGAAGGTTTAACAAGCAAACAAGCTGGCGATTTTATTATGGCTGCCCGTAATATTTGTTGGTTTGCAAATGAATAATTGAGGGAAAGTTATACATGACCAAAGTATCAATCGAAACACTGGCTCAAGAAATAAATACACCAGTGCAAACACTTTTGCAACAGTTTGCTGATGCCGGAATGAAAAAGACTGCATCAGATACTGTTACTCAAAAGGAAAAAGAAGCTTTGCTTGCGCATTTAAAACCTCAGCAAGGCCCAACAAAATTAACTTTACAACGTAAAACACATTCAACACTAAATGTGTCAAGCGGTGGTGGCAAAAGTAAAGAAATCAAAGTTGAAGTTCGTAAAAAACGCACTATCGTGAAACAAGATCCTGCTGAATTAGAGAAAGCGCGTCTTGAAGCGGAACAAAAAGCGAAACAAGAAGCTGAATTGAAAGCACGTAAAGAGGCTGAAGAAAAAGCTAAACAAGAGGCTCAAGAGCAGAAGAAACGCGAAGAAGCCGAAGCTAAAAAACGCAATCAAGAAGAAAAAGCGAAAGTTGCTCAAGAACAAGCAGCTGATCCAAAAGTGAAAAAAGCGCAAGAAGAAAAAGCTCGCTTAGAAGCCGAAGCAAACGAAATCAAGCGTAAAGCGGAAGAAGAAAACCGTCGTAAACTTGAAGAAGAAGCCAAACGTATGGCGGAAGAAGCGCGCAAACTTGCTGAACAATATAACGATAGTGATGAAACAGATAACAGTGATGATGATGATTATCATGTCACTACATCTAAATATGCTCGTGCAGCTGAAGATGATACCGACCGTGAAGTTGAAGGTGGTCGTGGTCGTGGACGCGGTAGTAAACAGACTAAACAGAAAAAATCGAGCAAATTATCAGAAGGTAAAGCAGAACGTGAAGAAGCGCGTGCTGTAACGCGTAGTAGCCACAAGAAGAAAGGCAAAAGTACTTTACAACAAAGCTTTACTAAACCAGTACAAGCAATTAACCGTGATGTGGTTATTGGTGAAACCATCACTGTTGCCGAACTTGCTAACAAAATGGCAGTAAAAGGTTCAGAAGTGATCAAAACCATGATGAAAATGGGTGCAATGGCAACCATCAATCAGGTTATCGACCAAGAAACCGCTCAACTTGTTGCTGAAGAAATGGGACACAAAGTGGTACTTCGTCGTGAAAACGAACTTGAAGAATCACTAATGAGCGACCGTGATACTGGTGCAGAAAAAGTTTCTCGCGCACCTGTTGTGACTATCATGGGCCATGTTGACCATGGTAAAACCTCACTACTTGACTATATTCGTAAAGCAAAAGTTGCTTCAGGCGAAGCTGGTGGTATTACTCAGCACATCGGTGCTTACCATGTTAAAACCTCAAGCGGAGAAATCACATTCTTAGATACTCCAGGCCATGCTGCATTTACATCAATGCGTGCTCGTGGTGCTAAAGCAACCGACATCGTGGTATTAGTTGTTGCCGCTGATGATGGTGTGATGCCACAAACTATTGAGGCGATTCAACATGCGAAAGCGGCAAATGTACCAATTGTTGTTGCAGTAAACAAAATTGATAAGCCAGAAGCCGATCCGGAACGTGTCAAAGGTGAACTTGCTCAATATGGCGTGATGTCAGAAGATTGGGGCGGTGATACTCAGTTCGTTCATGTTTCAGCAAAAGCTGGTACGGGAATTGACCAACTACTTGAAGCGATTTTATTACAAGCAGAAGTACTTGAACTTACTGCTTATGAATCAGGTATGGCTAGCGGTGTCGTTATCGAATCATTCCTTGATAAAGGTCGTGGTTCTGTTGCTACAGTACTTGTTCAATCAGGTACCTTACGTAAAGGTGATATCGTATTATGTGGATTTGAATATGGTCGTATTCGTGCAATGCGCAACGAATTAGGTAAAGAAGTTACCGAAGCGGGCCCATCAATTCCGGTTGAGATTTTAGGTCTTTCAGGTGTACCGTCAGCAGGTGATGAAGCAACAGTTGTACGTGATGAAAAGAAAGCACGTGAAGTTGCCTTATATCGTCAAGGTAAATTCCGTGATGTTAAACTTGCACGTCAACAAAAAGCGAAACTTGAAAACATGTTTACTAACATGACTGAAGGTGACGTATCTGAACTTAATATCGTCCTTAAAGCTGACGTACAAGGTTCGGTTGAAGCAATTTCTGATTCATTACTAAAACTATCAACAGATGAAGTTAAAGTTAAAATCATTGGTTCAGGCGTAGGTGGTATCACCGAAACTGATGCATCACTTGCAGCAGCATCTAATGCTATTATCCTTGGTTTTAATGTTCGTGCCGATGCTTCAGCGCGTAAAGTTGTTGAAGCTGAAAACTTAGATTTACGTTACTATTCAGTTATTTATGACTTAATTGATGAAGTTAAACAAGCCATGAGCGGTATGCTTGCTCCAGAATACAAGCAAGAGATTATTGGTCTTGCTGAAGTGCGTGATGTATTTAAATCACCTAAATTTGGTGCAATCGCTGGTTGTATGGTAACTGAAGGCGTAGTTAAACGTCATAACCCAATTCGTGTATTACGTGATAACGTGGTTATCTATGAAGGCGAACTTGAATCATTACGTCGCTTCAAAGATGACGTTAACGAAGTTCGTAACGGCATGGAGTGTGGTATTGGTGTTCGTAACTACAATGATGTTCGCGTTGGCGATACTATCGAAGTCTTTGAAACTGTCGAAATCCAGCGTACTATTTAGTTAATACGCTAAATAAGCAAGGTTTTTATAAACCTTGCTTATTCACATTTTAAGGAAAATAGATATGGCAAAAGCATTTAATCGATCGTCTCGGGTCGGACACGAATTACAAAAAGAGATTGCGATTATTTTACAGCGTGAAATCAAAGATCCACGTTTAGGCATGGTAACGGTTTCGGGTGTAGATATTTCACGTGATCTCTCTTATGCAAAAGTGTTTGTAACGTTTTTAAACGATGATGATCCACAAGTTATCGAGCAAGGATTGACTGTCTTAAATGATGCTAAAGGGTATATTCGAACACTCATTGGTAAAGCAATGCGTTTACGAATTATTCCTGAAATTAAATTCTTTTATGATGAATCACTTGTTAAAGGTATGCAGATGTCTAGTCTAGTATCTGATGTTATTAAACAAGATAACGAACGTCATAAAGATTAATAAAAAAATTGCTCAATATTGTAAAAAATATTGAGGAGTGTGATCCGTTTCAAATAAAATATCGATGATGAATATAAAAAAAACTCGCCGTGATGTTCACGGCGTTTTGTTATTAGACAAACCACAAGGCATGACATCAAATGATGCCTTACAAAAAGTGAAAAGATTATTCAACGCAAAAAAAGCAGGGCATACTGGCGCGCTAGATCCATTAGCCACTGGAATGTTACCTATCTGTTTTGGTGAAGCGACGAAATTTTCACAATACTTGTTAGATTCTGACAAACGCTATCGCGTGATCGCCAAATTGGGTGAGCGTACTGACACGTCTGATGCGGATGGTCAAATAATTTCAACTAGATCGGTTAATATCACTCAATCACAAATCGACGAAGCATTAACTCATTTTCGCGGTGATATTTTACAAGTTCCAACCATGTTTTCGGCTTTAAAATATCAAGGCAAACCACTTTATGAATATGCTCGCCAAGGTATTGTTATAGAGCGAGAAGCTAGGCCCATTACAATTTATGAAAACCAGTTTATCCAATACGATTCAACTAAGCACGAATTAACCTTAGAAATCCATTGTTCAAAAGGGACTTATATTCGTACCATTATTGATGATTTAGGTGAATTACTTGGCTGTGGTGCACATGTAATTTATTTAAGACGTCTACAAGTATCAAATTATCCTATCGATAACATGATAACCCTAGATGAATTGCAAAATGAACCATTGCTTATGCCAGTCGATAGCCCACTACAAGACCGCCCTAAAGTGGTATTAAGTGAAAGCCAAGGTAAAGACATTTTATTAGGTAGAACTGTAATTGTTGAAAATAGTGTAAGCGTTGAAACATTAGTCAGAATTTATCAAGGCCAACAATTTATTGGTGCAGGAACTCAAATCCTTAATAAATTGTCACCTAAAAGATTAATTTCAACATCCTAATTAAAACGTTAATCCATTTAAAATATTAGCAATTAGTAAAAAACATTTCGGTATCAATAGTATGGCATTGTGATAATGATGTCATATTATGTTCAAGAAGATCACATAACAATTGTGCTGATTTACATCCCATTTTGTATAAAGGCTTATTGACTCTACTCAATTGATCTAATTCATTATATTGAAGATCATTGGTATGGCTAATATAAGTAATTGCAAGCGGATGTAGTAATTGTGATTGGCTCTTTTTGACTTGGTGTAATGCGCCAAAAAGTGAACGATAATTCGATAAATAATTTTGCGTATGATAGCAATCATAACAAGAGAGACTACTCAAATCCTCAAAAATAACGGCTGTCGGCGGCTTATTGCTTTGAAGTAGTGTCTTAATGGCATCTCGCCCATGTTCATACGTAAGGCAACCTTGAATGACATAATCACTATCGATCGGCATATTGATTCGTTGAAAAGCCTGTTGATAGCCTTGCAAGAAAAATGAGGAGTTAGTATTTTTATCGCTATTAATAAAAATTGCGATCTTATTATGCCCCTGCTCAATTAAATGCTGAGTGGTTTGATATCCAATTGTCAGATGATCGAAATGAACACAGGTAAAATTCTTCTTAAAATGATTAACAAATACAATGGGTGGTAATGAATTTTTATAACTATATAGCTGGGTAAGGTAGGGAGCTTGATTTATAATGATAATGCCAATAAAACAATTTTGCTTAATATATTGAATTAAATAATAGAGATCATTTTTAACCTTATAAGGAAATTGTAAATAAAACAGTTGAAACCCAGCTTCATGTAAAACTTGCTCAATACCAAAATTGATTAAGCTTTTAGAGATAAGCTGATTATCAACAACTAAAATTTTATTGCTTTCATGAACGGGTTGATAATCTTTTAAATTTTTTGATAGATCAACATTTAAAGCCTTCATCGCCTGATAAACAAGAAATTGAGTTTGTGGAGATGTTAGGTTGGGTGTTCTTAATACTCTTGATACAGATGCGATTGAAACCTTTGCCTCTTTCGCTATCATTGATAATGAGATCTTCGCCATAATTATAAATTTAGTTAAATATAAAATTACTTTAACGAGGATTATTAAAATTGTAATCAACTAAAATTCAATTTTTCGAGCAAGATTCCAAAATTTAGAAAATATCTTTTTTCCAAAATCTTTAACAATAAAGTGGTATAATTGCCATTAAATACTTTAATTCGGGTTTATCATATGTCTGCATGGAATATCGCCATTGTTGGTGCGACAGGACAAGTAGGTTCTGCGCTAATTGAGTTATTAAATGACTCAAAAACTATTGAAATTGAAAATCTCTATTTAGTCGGTAGCGATAATAGCGCTGGCGAAGTAATTCGTTTTGCCGGTAAAAATTTAACCGTCATTGATAGCGAGCAAATGGATTGGAGCCAATGCCATTTTGCCTTTTTTGTTGCAGGTACTAAAACTAGCGAAAAATATGCTCAAACAGCTGCTCAAGCAGGCTGTATCGTTATTGATGCGAGCGGATTTTTTGCTGATCAAGACCATATCCCATTAATTGTACCTAAAGTAAATAACAGCGTATTAACCGAATATCGCAATGAAAATATCATTGCTGTTGCAAGCCCAACCGTATCTCAATTATTACGTTGCGTTGCATCACTAACCGATATTCAATTACTGACTAATCTTCATTTAACCAGCTTTATTCCTTCATCATTATATGGCAAGCCAGGTGTGGATGAATTGGCAGGACAAAGCGCTAGATTACTCAATGGAATGCCAGTTGATAACGAGCTATTTGACAATCAACTTGCTTTTAACTTATTACCGCTTTCGCATGAGTCTGATCACCAAAGTTTAGGTGAACACACTCAAATTAACCAAATTCGTAAAGTGATAAGTAATTATGATTTACCTATCTCAATTGAATCCGTTATTGTGCCGGTATTTTATGGACTAGCTCAAGCGGTGAATGTTTCCAGTAGCTTACCCATTGAATTGGACATGGCTCGTTTTAGTGAATTTGGCGTTGAAGTAAAAAGTGAAGATTTACCAACCCCAGTAACCGAAGTCAATACCGAAGGTGAAAAGAACTTAACCATTAAACTCGCTAATTTACGACACAGCTATGGAAATTATGAACAAATTCAATTTTGGTCAGTAGCAGATAATATCCGTTACTTAGGTGGACTAATGTTAATCGAGACACTTGAGATCCTGATTAATGACTACCTCTAAAATTGCATTAGGTATCGAATATGATGGTAGTGGCTATTTTGGTTGGCAACGACAACAGCACGTTGACTCTATCCAAGAAAGGTTAGAATCGGCTTTGTCTGTCATAGCTAACGAGCCAATAGCCGTATTTTGTGCAGGACGAACCGACGCTGGCGTACATGCTACAGGGCAAGTAATTCATTTTGAAACCAACGCTCAGCGCGGTGAAGGAGCATGGACAATGGGCGTAAACTCTCATCTTCCTGACAATATCGCTGTACGGTGGTCAAAAAGTGTGGATGACAGTTTTCATGCTAGATTTAGCGCAACGGCTCGGCGTTACCGATATGTGATTTATAATCATCGTTATCGTCCAGCAATTTTGGCCAAAGGCGTAACGCATTATTATCTGCCATTAAATGAAGAACTGATGCACCAAGCGGGGCAATATTTATTAGGTGAAAATGATTTCTCATCATTTAGAGCTGCGCAGTGTCAATCGCGAACGCCCTGGCGTAATATTCATCATATTCAAGTTACAAGACAGGGTGAATATGTTATTGTCGATATCAAAGCAAATGCCTTTGTACATCATATGGTACGCAATATTGTCGGAAGTTTGTTAGAGGTTGGTGCAGGTAATCAACCACCACAGTGGATTGATGAGCTATTAAAAGCGAAAGATCGTACTCAAGCTGCAGCAACCGCGAAACCTGAAGGTTTATATTTGGTTCAGGTAGATTATCCATTAGAATATCAAATTCCTGATTGCGCTTTAGGGCCATTATTTATAAAGTAAGCAAATTAGCTATAGATTAAATTAAATAAAAAGATGAATGCAATGAATACTGATGATTCAAATAAAGAACTCAAAAATCAAGACGCAAAAAAATCAAAAGTACAAAATATAAAATTACCACCTCACTCAATCGAGGCAGAACAAGCTGTGCTTGGTAGCCTAATGCTGGATAATCAGCGTTGGGATGTTGTTGCTGAAATGATTACCGACCGTGATTTTTATTCTCGTCATCACCAACTCATATTTTCAGAAATGCATACCTTAGTCAGTCGTGGTACCCCGATTGACTTAATCACTTTGTCTGAAAGCTTAGAAAGTAAAGACTTACTTGTTGATGTGGGTGGATTTGCTTATTTAGCTGAGTTATCGAAAAACACACCAAGCGCCATTAACGTAGTGGCTTATACCGACATTATTCGCCAGCAAGCGATATTGCGGGAACTGATTAGTGCTTCAAATGAAATTGCTGATAACTGTTACTCAACTGAAGGCCGAGACAGTACCGAAATTTTAGACTTAGCTGAAAGCAAAATCTTCCAAATTGCAGAAAGCCGTACTAAGCAGGGTGAAGGACCGAAAAATATTACCGATGTGCTAGAAGCTACCGTCGCAAAAATTGAAGAGTTATTCCAGCGTCCACATGATGGCGTGACAGGGGTCTCAACCGGCTTCCTTGATTTAGATAAAAAAACCGCAGGATTACAGCGTTCAGACTTAATTATTATTGCCGCTCGTCCATCAATGGGTAAAACCACATTTGCGATGAACCTTTGTGAAAACGCCGCTATGATGCAAGATAAGCCGGTACTAATCTTTAGTTTAGAAATGCCATCAGAACAGATTATGATGCGTATGCTGGCCTCGTTATCACGTGTTGATCAGACTCGTATTCGTACAGGCCAACTACAAGATGATGATTGGGCAAGAATATCGAGCACCATGGGATTACTGCTGGAAAAGAAAAACATCTACATTGATGACTCATCAGGATTAACCCCTATGGAACTACGCTCACGAGCAAGACGAATTTACCGTGAACATAAAGGATTAAGTATGATCATGGTCGATTACTTACAGCTGATGCGAGTACCAAACATATCAGAAAACCGAACGCTTGAAATTGCAGAGATCTCACGCTCATTAAAAGCATTAGCCAAAGAGTTACAAATTCCGGTTGTTGCTCTTTCACAGCTAAACCGAAGCTTAGAACAACGCGCCGATAAACGACCTGTTAACTCCGACTTACGTGAATCAGGATCTATCGAACAAGATGCCGATGTAATTATGTTCATCTACCGTGACGAAGTATATAACGAAGCATCAGAACATAAAGGTATTGCAGAAATCATCTTAGGTAAACAGCGAAATGGTCCAATTGGTAAAGTACGCTTAACTTTCCAAGGTCAATTCTCAAGGTTTGATAATTACGCTGATGCGGGTAAATATTTGGATGACGAATAATTGAAGTATCGTAAATGTGAAAAACAATACTTCAATTAACGCCTTATTTTTTTATTAGCGTAGATCCGATAAAACTGGGCAAGAGTAAAAATCACTGCTTGTAAAATCACAATACAAGCACTGGTTGACGCATCTATATGAAAACTGATTAAAGTACCAGTTACCGTTGAAAATACCGATACAATTACTGCAATCACTAACATCTTTTCAAAACGTTTAGTCAATAAAAATGCGGTTATGCCCGGCGCAATTAACATCGCAATCACCAAAATAACACCTGCAGCTTTAAGTGATCCAACAATAGTCAATGCTAAAATACTTAATAAACCGTAATGTAATAATTTAACTGGCAAACCAACTACTCTTGCTTGTACGGGATCAAAACAATACAGCATTAAATCACGGCGTTTAATGATAACTAAAATCGAAACAATGCTTGCAATCGTAATAATTTGGATGAGTTCTTGATAGCTTGTTCCCAATACACTACCAAATAAAATATGATTCAAATGTTGCGACGTTTCCACTTTAGAAAACAGCACTAAACCAAAAGCAAACATTCCCGAAAAAACGATGCCCATCACAGTATCTTCCTTTATTCGACTGTTATCTTTAATGTAACCAGTAGCAACCGAACAAAATAACCCCGACGCAAATGCACCAATTATTAAAGGGATCCCAGCTAAATAAGCAAGTACAATACCGGGTAATACCGCGTGAGAAATAGCATCGCCCATCAACGACCAGCCTTTTAACACTAAAAAGCATGACAGTAGGGCGCAAACAATACCAGTAGCTAGCGCAGCTAGAATGGCACGTTGAACAAAAGGAATTGTAAGAGGATGATAGATAAGTTCCCATATCATACTGAACCTCCTTGTCTTGCTTGGCTGATTCGGCGTGAAATCAACCCTTGTCTTGGTGCAAATAAAAATGCTGCCAAAAAGACTAAAGTTTGTAATGTCACAATCACACCACCTGTTTCACCATTAAGGAAATAACTGATCCAAGCGCCAATTGCACTCGTCAGCGCACCGATGATAACTGAAATAATTAACAACCGTGAAAATCTATCGGTAAGTAAGTAAGCCGTCGCGCCAGGGGTTACTACCATCGCTATGACCAAGATTGCACCGACCGTTTGCAGTGCAGCAACAGTACAGGCACTTAAAATAGTAAAAAAAAGAATCTTTAACTGTAATGGTTTTAAGCCAATTGAACGAGCATGAGTTTCATCAAAAAAGACCACTAACAGATCCTTCCAAAAAAACAGTAGTAAAATCAGTGAAACTAAAATAATAATTTGCACTTGCCACATATCACTATCATCAATTCCCAAAATATTACCAAAAATAATAGTTTGCACATTAACAGAAGTTGGATTTAGTGAAATGATTAAAAGACCAATAGCAAAAAAGGTCGAAAAGATAAAACCAATAATGGCATCTTCTTTTAAACGAGTGAAAGCACGTACAATTGTTATTGATAAAGCCGCTAACAAACCGGTAAAAAAAGCGCCCACTGAATAAGGTAAGCCAAGCGCATAAGCACCCGCCACACCGGGCACTACTGAGTGCGAAAGGGCATCTCCCATTAAAGACCAGCCTTTTAACATCAAAAACGCCGACAAAAATGCGCAAGCTGCACCAACAATACTACTTACCCAAATGGCTTTTAACATAAAGCCATAAGTAAAAGGTTCAAGAAGCAGTTCCATTTAGTGTTGCCCTTTAGTTTCAATAACAGTTGGTTCGACTAGAAAATCTTTGTGAGCCGAGTCATCATTGCCTTCACCATAAAATATAGCTGCCCGCTCATCATCAGTTAAAATAGACATTTTACGAGGATCTTCATCTTGGTGTAATTGCTCACCAGACAAGCTTAAATAACGTAGTGCGCCACCAAATGTCATCATCAAATTTTGTGGGGTAAATGTTGTTTTAGTTTCACCAAAAGCCAACACGGTTTGATTAATCAACACTACCTGATCACAAAACTCTGGCACACTACCTAAATTGTGGGTAGAAACTAAAATCAAATGGCCTTCATCACGAAGATCTTTAAGCAGATCGATAATGGCATTTTCGGTTTTCACATCAACGCCCGTAAATGGCTCGTCTAACAATAACACCTTACCTTGTTGAGCCAAAGCTCTAGCTAAAAAGACACGTTTTTTTTGACCGCCAGAAAGTTGACCAATCTGGCGATGCTTAAAATCCAACATATTGACTCGTTCTAGTGCCAGATCGACTTGTCTTTTATCTTCCTTACTTGGTATTCGTAAAAAAGACATATGACCATAACGCCCCATCATCACCACATCCGATACCAAAACCGGAAAATCCCAATCGACTTCTTCAGTTTGAGGAACATAGGCAATAATATTTTGCTTTAATGCTTGTTTTACCGAAATATCATTAAACGTCACTTGTCCTTTAGTGGGTTTTATCATCCCCATAATGCTTTTAAATAGTGTCGATTTCCCACTACCATTAACGCCGACAAGTGCACAGATAGTGCCACCATTCAAACGAAAACTCGCATCATGAATTGCTGTATGACCATTATTATAGGTCACGGTAATATCATCAACATTTAAGCAAATTTGAGTCATTATTTTTCGAATCCTTTAGCGATTGTTTCAACCGTCACTTTTAATAAATCGATATAAGTAGGAACAGGGCCATCTTTAGTAGAAAGTGAATCAACATACAACACACCACCATAAGTAGCGCCAGTTTCTTTACTTACCTGCTTAGCAGGTTTATCAGAAATCGTACTCTCACTAAATAAAACAGGTATATTATTAGCACGCACTAAATCAATAAGATGCTTAACTTGTTTAGGTGTACCTTGTTGCTCGGCATTAATTGGCCAGAGATACGCCTCTTTAAGATTATAATCACGTGCTAAATAACTAAAAGCGCCTTCACTGGTCACTAACCAACGCTGTGATTCAGGGATCTTAGCTAAACGCTCACGAAGTGGGGCATCAAGCGCCTTAATTTTTGCCACATATTCTGCGGCATTCTTATTATATATTTCGGCGTTTTTCGGATCATATTTAACCAAAGCCGCACGAATATTTTCGACATAAGTTAAAGCAAGTGTTGGTGACATCCAAGCATGAGGATTTGGATTACCTTTATAGCTACCTTCTTGAATCGGCATTGGCTCAATGCCTTCTGTTACGACAACTGAAGGCACATCTTTAATATCTTCAAAAAAGCGCTCAAACCAAAGTTCTAAGTTTAAACCATTCCACAACACCAAATCGGCAGACAGTGCTTTATTAATATCTTGTGGTGTAGGATCGTATTCATGAATTTCGGCGCCAACTTTAGTGATTGACTCCACAACCGCGGCATCACCAGCCACGTTTTGGGCAATATCTTGTATAACGGTAAATGTGGTAACAACTTTAAATTTTTTCTCATCAGCTGATGATGAATTGGTCAGACCCGTCAAAACCAGTAGCGATGCTAAAATCGCATTTAATAATGTCTTACGGCTTTTAAAAAAATTGAATTTCATTGATTAATCCTTATTGTATACTATCTGTTCGAACTCAATCAAGTACAGAAAATAAGCTGTAGATAAACGATCAGAAATGTACGAAATCCTTTTCTAGATCACTCCCTATTACTTTAAAAATGCAAAAATGATATTTTAAATGTTAATGAGAATTATTATCATTAATAAAATAAAAGTCAAATTTTTTATTACTCAATATTAAACAAAAATACAAAAAAAGCGTAGCCAGCTACATCTATTAGAACGATAGATAATGTAGTGTTAAACTGGAGATGATATCGCACTCCATCAAAAAAGTAGAATGACAACTTATAAATAACGAGGCTAAATATGAAACTACGTAAAGTAATGATTATTGGTGTAGGAAATGTCGGTTCAACCACCGCTTATACATTAGTCAATCGTGGATTTTGTGAAGAGATCGCACTAGTCGACCTTAATAAAGACTTAGCCTACGGTCACGCACAAGATCTACTCGATGCCGCCGCTTATCGCCAAAACATGATAAAAGTCAGTTTACGTGAATCGACGGACTGTGCTGATATCGATATAGCCATTATTACTGTCACCTCAGGGCTGGCACAAAAAAGCAGGGCAGAAGAGCTGTCAGGCACATCTAAAATCATGGCTAATCTTATTCCCAACATGATGAAAAGCGGATTCAAAGGCATATTCCTAATTGCCACAAACCCGTGTGATGCAATTACTTATCAAGTCTGGAAACTATCTGGTTTACCTCGTCATCGCGTCATTGGTACGGGTGTTTGGCTCGATACAGTTCGCCTGCGACGATTACTCGGCGAACAAATGGATATCGGACCACAAAGTATTGATGCTTTTATTGTGGGAGAGCATGGCGACTCACAATTTCCGGTATGGTCACACTCTTCAATTTATGGCATAAATCTTAATCAACTTGAAAAAAATAAAATTAATTTTGCTGACATTGGTACTAAAGCTAAAAATAAAGGCTTTGAAATCGTCAAATACAAACACTGCACCGAATACGGCATTGCCAGCACGATTGCTGAAATTTGCCAACACATCTTCACCAACAGCCATCGAGCATTAGCATTAAGTTGTATTTTAGAGGGTGAATATGGGTATAAAGATGTCGCTATAGGGGTACCGGCAATTTTAGATCAGCATGGTATTAAAAAAGTGATACAACTTGATTTTAACGATCAGGAAAAACAGCTATTTGATACAAGTATTAATATTGTGAAAGGTTATATTCAACATATTAATTAATCTTATTAAAGTTAAAACTTATGTCATACTTTTATCAGCCAATAGCGATAAGCATTTTATCTGATTCTATTTAAAGCCGATTAATAAATCGGCTTCTTGTACAATTTGATTTTTGATGATTGGGTAAATTAACGTCATAAAAATGGTGTATAGTCATTTTGTTGCAATTAATATGCAATCTTTTCTTACCACATTGAACACACTCAAAGAGATAACCAGTCAGTGCGCCATCTTTGGATAATGACGTTCTTACTCCTCAATAATACGAATTGTTTCATGCAATTTTTTTAATTCAGCAGAACTAAGAAAATAACTTCTAGCATTATTAATATATTCAGCGATTTGTTTATATGTTTGCAAATTTTCGGATATAGGATAACAATCAATATAATCACTAAATGCCACGATATCATCAATATCGGCAAACTCTTGCTCGGTAAGTTTATTCAAATATTGCTGTAAATTTACAGTTTGACAGTCTACAGGAGGTTTTTTTAACCAAAACTGATTGTCACGAAACTGATAAGTTAAATCAATCGTTGTTTTATCTTCGTCATCATAAACAGAGTCTAGTTTAATATGAAATAGCTGATCTTTAATCATGGATGAAAAGTAAAATATGTGATCTTCATGTCTATCTTTTCCTGCTACCATTAATTCATCTAGATATTTTCCATTTTTGTCAAAAGCATTAATTAATTTGTTATCTTCGTTGAAACCTTCGCCTAGACTATCAAAAGCAAAAGTATAATCATAAAGTATAAATTTGATATCACCCATTTCAAAGCGACCAATAGCTTTTAGATTTTTTAGCGTATAATATTTGTCGACTTCAACAATTGGTTCATCATAATAGCTATAATCATTATCATCGAAATGAAAAAATTTGCTATCAACATATATTCCATTGGCGGTACTATTGCTATCAATAGGCATGGATAAAACAGGTAAACTTTGATAGAAGTCATCGAAGGAATCAAAATGCTTTCTATGATTAAATGAGTGATCATCCGCAAACACTACATGAGTGTTAAACAGAGTAAAAAATATCGCTAAATACAAAGTTGAAACTATTTTTTTCATTTTCCTATAAAATCCCTTTTATTACTAAATATTTACAGTTTTTGCAGTCAGTATATTTCATGAAATAAATTTTTCTTTCTGCAATGTTACATCTTCATAACTATTTAATCATGTAGATAAATTATGGCATTACTTTTAACCAAAAATCCAGATTTATCTGATTGTTGAGACTAAAGCATTTAGTAATGGGATAATTATTGGAAATTATAGAAATAATGGAAAGTGGTGTTGTGATAGCAGCAATTTCGCCAATAAATTTAGGAAAGGTATCAGGTTTAGTTGAATAGAATAGTTAAATTAAACTGACTAGATTGTATTTTATTTGCCATTATATCGTTAACACTAAACGATATAATGGCATTTCTAGATTAAGCTTATTTTATCTATTTTGCCAAAAACTATTTTTTATCTGGTAATGCATAAGCAATAACATAATCGCCACGCACAGGAGATTGTCTTGCGCCACTAGCGGAAATCACAATATATTGTTTACCTGTTTTTGGTGAGATATAGGTTATTGGAGTACCTTGACTACCCACCGGTAATCTCGCTTTCCAAACTTCTTCGCCTGTAACCGAATCAAAGGCTCTTAGGTAAAAATCTTGCGTAGCAGCAAAGAATAATAAACCTGATTTAGTCGCCATTGGTCCACCAATGGTCGGCATACCGATTGGAGCAGGTAAATGCATAGGTATACCTAAAATACCCGTATCCATAACTGTACCTAAAGGTTTTTGCCAAACCACTTGACGTGATTTAAGATCAATAGCTGTCATTGTGCCATACGGTGGTTTTTGACATGGCACGCCAAGAGGTGAGGTAAATCTTAAACGCATTGCACCAAAAGGTGTTCCTTTTTGTGGAACAATACCCATCTCAATCCCGCTTGAATTTTTCGGAATTTGGTCTTGAGGAATCATCCAATTTTTCAAGCCAATACGCATATCATTAACAAACATCAAATTGTTTTGAGGATCAACTGCCACGCTACCCCAGTTCATACCACCCAACGATCCTGGATATTGTAACGTTTTAGTCATACCCGGCGGAGTGAACAGACCATGATATTCAGAACCAACAAAGTCAATACGACAAAGAAGCTGATCATATGGTGTTGCTCCCCACATATCGAACTCAGTTAAGGTTTCATTACCAATTGAAGGCATCCCCACTGAGAATGGTTGAGTCGGAGAATAATATTCACCCGGAACATTACCTTGAGGAACAGGTTTTTCTTGGACTTCTGCAACAGGTTTACCCGTTACGCGATCAAGCATAAAAATTTGACCGGATTTTGTGGTTTGTACAATGACTTTTGTCATGCCACCATTTTCATTTGGAATATCATAAAGTAATGGTTGGGAAGGTAAATCATAATCCCATAAATCATGATGAGCCGTTCTAAATGTCCAACGAATTTGTCCGGTTTTACGTTCTAAAGCCACAATAGACGAATTAAAATCATCATCATAATGAGTTCGGCCACCACCAAAAAAGTCTGGGGTTGCATTACCGGTTGGAGCATAAACAAGATCAAGCTCTGGATCGTAAGCTGTTGTTGCCCAAACGTTAACGGTACCGCGAGTATAGGTTTCATTTGCAGGTGGTACATCGGTAATATTTGGATTACCCGGATCCCACGCCCAAACCAAATTACCGGTATGAACATCAAAAGCTCGAACTACCCCGCCAGGTTCATTGATTGAAAAGTTATCGGCAACCCGTCCACCAACAACAATAACATCTTTGGCTACTAACGGTGCAGCAGTCGGTTCATAATAGCCTGGCGGAATATCACCCATATTTTTCTTAAGATCCACAACGCCTTTATCACCAAAATCTTCACATAATTTACCGGTATTGGCATCGATGGCCATTAAACGGGCATCAATAGTGTTCATAATGATTCTAGCTGAACAAGTCGCATTACTATTGCTAACATTATCTAAGCTATCTTCATAATAAGCTAAGCCTCGACAACGCTCCCAGTTTGGGGTTGATGCTTTAGGATCATAGCGCCATTTTTGTTGACCTGAATCTGCATCTAAAGCAATCACAATATTTGTTGGGGTGCAGAGATAAACATTTTGGCCAATTTGTAATGGCGTATTTTGATCTTCCGGACCTGAACCGCTGTTATAAGGCACATAACCGGTACGATAAGTCCATGCGACTTGAAGATCTTTAACATTCTCTTTGTTAATTTGATCCGCTCCGGAAAAACGCGTCCCTTTAGTGGTATTCGCATATTGTTTCCAATCAAGCAGATTGTCTGTAGGTTTCAATTGATTGTTGGCTAAAGGTACTGCATTTTTAATTACATTATGTTCTTGGAACATAAATCCGAGCGAAACACAAAGCGCAACAAAAATAAACATACCGACAGCATACCCACCTTTGCCAGCTTTATTATCGCCTGTTTCATGTCTCTTTAATGTTGGATAAGCAAATGCAATAAGCATTGCAAAACCACCAAATACCATTAAACGAGAAAATAACGGCCAGAACTGCAAACCAACTTCATATAATGCCCAAACAATTGTTAAGGCATAAGCTAAAGCATAAAGCCATGCACCTTTAGTGTTTTGCTTAAATAAAAGAAATGAGGAAACGATTTGCACCAACCCCATTAATAAAAAATACCAACTACCACCAACGGCAACAAGTCGCACACCGTTAATGGTCAAAAACAGCCCGCTGATTAATAAAATTGTGGCAACAAGCCATAAATAAAATTTTTTAGCACCATTTATCTTTATCATGAATAATCCTTATACTTAATATTAATCTTACTATTGATTAAATTTCTCAGTTTAACTTGACGTTGTTTAATGAGTAATGGTAGAAAACGACGGGGGTAAAAGATGAACTCCTTAATTATTTATCATCATCCATCAACAAGGCAAAAACTTGTCTGATAAATATGCAATTAATATGCTCTCAATAATTGAGAAAAACAATAGGGGCATGAAAAATTTTTTTGACTTTTTTGCGACTAAAATTCACGTATTTTAATATCCCAAAATAATAAATTTTATGGTTAAAAATCAAATTATTATTATAAAGTTAACGCATACTTTATCACATAAAGCATATTAGTCTGATTGAATGTTTCGCCAGTTTAAACAAACTGAAAGGATTTCTTGCGTTTTTTATAACCAAAAAAAGTTGAGGAGCGGGGTTTTTTAATTCCAAAATAAATAGCTTAATAACCCTTTTTTCTATTAAAAAATAAAATCATTAAAAACCATAGGATTGTAAATCTATTAAAAAAAGGGTTTTTAATTTCCAAAATGCCTTTTGCCTTTGTGCAAATAATGTTTATAGTATGCAGTGTTCTAGATTTATGCCGAGTAGGCAGTTTAGAAAGAGATATCGCTGCATATGTACACCCATTAGAAAATTTATGCCGAGTAGGCAGTTTAGAAAAAATCATTTGAGGCACGCATGTTAAATGAAGTGATTTATGCCGAGTAGGCAGTTTTCCCCTCCAAAATTTGAGGAACGGTTTTTTTGAAGTCCGAAGATTCCGTTCCTTAAATTCACAAAAAAACTAATATCAATCGCGTGTTATTTTTTGTAAACGCTTTTCTTTACGATGACTGGTTGTTAAAAAAATATATTGTCCTTAATTTTTTTAGTCACTATACTTTTAACATTGTTTTATTTAGACGACTAAAATTAAATCGATAAATAATATCAATAAATTTAAAGGACAATTGATAGGGTGGTCGAACATGAGTGATAATTTTCAACCGGTAACCGATAACTTAAATTCGTCAAAGCAAAGCTCAAAATATTTATTTTTCCAGAAAGCTTATTTTTTCTCATACTTAAGCACCATTCAGTTAACTTTTGCGTACTTCTTTTGTCGATCCAATTTATTCCAGCAGATTTTTTTTGCGCTTTTATTTTCTCTCTCTTTTTACAGCCACGCACTAAAACCTAAACAGACAAATGTTATTAACGATAGCAAGCCGTATTTAACCTTCAATGGTAATCGTACCTGTACCGTTAATATCGACAACCTGCTCGAAATATCTTTATCAGATGGAACACGATACACGCCTTCAACCAATAACTCATCAATTAACAACCCAATCAAGCTGCCTGGTCGGAGTTTTGCAGATATTAGTATGTTAGTCCCAACTAATATCAACTCAGTCGCATTAAGCACCTTTATCGGTTCGAAGTATACTCATTCGGGGGATAATGTGAACACAACCGGCACTTTAAATGTATCTATCGTCGATAAAAATAACCAAGCGGTATCACGCAATACCGTGTTAGATATTTGTAAGGCACCTTATCAGGTTAAATTAAGCAGTACAGCTGGTTCGTTCAATAATGGCGAGTCTACTAGTTGTAATTTCAGTGCCAGTAATGTGACATATTATATTACTCCTAACGAATCATCAGCAGTATGTTTCGCTAGGCCTAATTTAAGATTAGGTAAACTTAATGAGAAAGGTCTTTCTCACGACTACCGTGGTCCGGCTTCAGTGTGGAATCCTGATAAAGGTTTTCTCACTCAATCATCTTACAACTTAAACTTCCCTACTACTGGTGCTCATGGTTTGTACTTTGATTTACTCATTGAAGGTAGTAATAAGCCGTTGTCTTGGTCACCGGTTTCTCATGGTGGTATAACCGCTACCATGACCAATTCTACAGCTATAAGTGTACGCGTAACCTTAACCGGTCCTGTTGCAACTGAATCACAATCGAATTCTAGCAACCCTGGTCTTATTTCTAAGCCTACTTTGCCCCAAACATTTGAGTTAATCGGTCGCGATAGTAGTGGTAACCCTGTTGTCAAGTATGGATTTGAGTTAAAGCAGTGGTTTATCCATCAAGGTATTAGCACTTATTTAGATACATTATCTTGGTGTAAGAGTATTGGTTATCGACCTACTAAAATTAGTGATCTAACAAATGCATCTTGCCGTGGGACTAATCACGGTTCTTGGTGTAAAGATTCAGTCGGCGCTACACCGTCGTCACCTAATAATTTATACCAGCGTCAAATCGGTGCTGGTCTTTTTACGGAGTGGGGCGCAATGGATTACTACTCGGGAGCTGGGTTTTACCTTTATGGGTACTGGGCTAATGACTTGACGACTGACTTAGATATCCTCAATACTCTTGGTCAGTTTTATGTGGCCTCAGGTAGTGGTAGTATCGATAGGATCGACACTACCCATAGCATCTATGGAATTTGTACCTACCCTTAGTCCTTACTTCTAAATCCTTATGACTGGAGCTTTTGGGATAGTAAAAATAGCGTCAAAAAAGGTAGCTGATTCAAAGAGTCAACGGGGTTGTCCTATAAAAAGCGATTTTATAGCATAGATTCGCATAAACTATCTCGACTGAGGTAGTTTAATTTGAGTTTTTTTAAAGCAAAAAAAGTTGAGGAGCGGGGTTTTTGGGGATTCAAAATCCTGCTTTGAAATATTG
This sequence comes from Gilliamella sp. B2911, assembly GCF_026536965.1. Classification (NCBI taxonomy): domain Bacteria; kingdom Pseudomonadati; phylum Pseudomonadota; class Gammaproteobacteria; order Orbales; family Orbaceae; genus Gilliamella; species Gilliamella sp. B2911. The sequence goes on from NZ_JAFNNA010000013.1 coordinate 65,449, forward strand.
TCTTAAATAAATAATTCCGCTTTAAACTTTGGCGTTTTTTAGTAGCCGTTTTTTTGCATAAAAAAGTTGAGGAACGGGGTTTTTGGGATTCAAAATTTCACTTAAAAAGTTTTAAATGATCAAACTTACTAAATTTCTAATTCAAAGCCCTAAAATAAAATTTCCGAGGATCTTTAATCATTTATTTAAAGATTTATAATGACAAAATTTTCAATTAAAACAATAGTTAATCAATTATGAATTAGATCCTTTTTAGATCCTGTTTACAAAAGTTAACGCAACTGAGCGAAAAAAAGTGTTGCATCGTGTTTTTCCAATCACTATACTTTTTACACGGTTTTAGCTCAGTGGCTAAAATTTGATAAAAAAGCATAAAATTGTAAATTAATCAAAAAATTACTTGACAAGGTAGTCTAAAATGCATTATAATTTTCAACAGGCAACAGGCAACAGGCAACCTGGCCAACCTATCTTTTAAATTCGTCTAAGTCCAACACCCAGTTTAAATTTTTCACTGAAGCTTATTTTTCCACTCAATCAAGTGAAATTCTGCGAATTTTCGCGCGATCGCTTCCGCGATCCTCTTCTCGATCTTTTTTCCGATCGTTTTCCGGATCCTGTTTCAGATCCTGTTTTCGATCCTTTTCTAAATTATCCCGGCAGATTGTTTTTTTCGTGGTCTTTTTCCTTCCTTTTTCGAGTCACGCATTGACATCACAGACAACAGCAAATCAGATACAGGGTACTCCGCCTTATCTGACTTTCGACGGTGGTCGTACATGTGCAGTTGATACTAATGGTCTGCTTGGGATTACTCTATCTGACGGAACTAGGTACACGCCTTCAACCAATACTTCATCTTCTTCAGCACCAATGTCCTTGCCGGTTGAGGGTCAGAGTTTTGCTGATATTCGTATGTTCGTCCCAACTAATACTAATTCAGTTTCTTTAAGTACTCTTATCGGTCCTCCTAATAATTATTGGGGAGATGATGATGGTGATGCTGACGTTACTGCTACTGGTTCTTTAAGTTTATCTATCGTCGATAAAAGAGGTCAGTCTGTATCACGTAGTACCGTTCCAACAATTTGTAATGCACCTTATAAGGTTACGTTATCTAGTTCTAACGGTACATTATCTACTCGTTATGGTTTTCCTAATCGTAGTACTTTCAATGCAAGTAATGTGACTTATTATGTTAATCCTAAGGCTGCGCCTGTGGTTTGTTTTGCTCGGCCTAACTTATTATATGGTAAGCCTAATGAGAATGGTTGGGGTATGGATTTCCAAGGTCCATCTTCAATGTGGGACCCAGCTAATGGTTTTCTCACTCAAGAAACAGACCCGTCACGTTACGGTAGAAACTTTCCTACTACTGGTGCTAATGGATTGTACTTTGATTTACTCATTACCGGTAGTAGTCAGCCATTGTATTGGTCTCCTGTTTCTCATGGAGGTATCACTGCTACTATGTCTAATCCTACTGCTACAAGCGTACGCGTTACTTTAACTGGTCCTTACGCTACTCCATCCCAGATTAGTTCAGCCAATCCTGGTCCTCTTTCCCCTATTTCTTTGCCTCAGACTTTCGAGTTGGTCGGTCGAGACAATAATGGTAATCCAGTTATTAAATATGGTTTTACTTTGAAGCAGTGGTTCGTCCACCGAGGTTCTAAGCTGGACACTTATCCTAATACATTATCTTGGTGTAATAGTATTGGTTATCGAGTACCTGAGGTAAAGGACTTAACTAATGCATCTTGTCCTAACAACGATTCTTTGTGTCGTGGTTCAGTCGGCGCCACTCCTTCCTCATCCCATAATGGTTATATGCGTCATATAGGTTCTGGTTTTTTCACTGAGTGGGGTCGTCTGTATGATTATTCAGGCGTTGGCTTCTACGACGTTTGGTACTGGACTAGTGACCCGACTGGTAGTACCCAGTTTTTCGTGGACACACACTACGGTAACGTGGGTTGGTACTACACCGTCAGAGACAGCTACGGCCTTTGTTCCCATCCTTAGTCTTTATTTCTTTGTCCTTAATCCTTAAGGCGGGGGCGGGGGTGATAAAAAATAGTGTTGAGTCATTAAAAGCAAGCTGACTCAAGGAGTCAACGTCGTTTAGCTATAAAAAGCGATTTTGCGGCTAAGCGGCAAAAATGCTGGGCACCGAGGTGGTGGTTAAAAATATAGATATTAAAGGAGTAATATAAAATGAATATTGAAGATAAAATCGCATTAAGTAAAAGGCCGGTTCAGTTTATTGCCGAAGGTAATTTTTTAAAGCTTTATAATCAATCATTATATGTGGTTGAGCAGTTATTGGGTTTTAACTTAAAGGTAACGGCAAAGTATATAAAAAAAATTGATGAAATTATTATTTGCGGTGGATTTCCTACCAGTTCTATCACTAAACGCTACCCTAATGCCAGCCCTAATTTAACGGGTTATGAGTTATTGGGTGATTATGATTTAAGTGGCTATGATTTATGGTACCAAAAGCATTGCCAAATACCGAAGCAAAAAACACCACAATCCCTTCTCACAACATCCCAAGAGGTAAACGAACAGTTAAACGAATTTCGCGATATGAATAAACCCTTAACGGTTCAGCACCTATTATTTTTACAATCATGGCAGGCAAATAAATACCCTGCCATGGTAGATAGTGCGTTTATTCAGGAATTAAAAAACTATTTTAGTGATTAATAGCAGAGTGATGTCGAAAATAAATCATCCACCTCAACTAGGGTGATTTTTTAAGATTTTTATCGAAAAAAAGTTGAGGAGCGGGGTTTTTGGGGTTCTAAATTCTGTTTTGAAATATTGTCTTAAATAAATAATTCTGCTTTAAACTGTAGCGCTTTTTAGTAGCTGTTTTTTTGCATCAAAAAAAGTTGAGGAGCGGGGTTTTTGGGGTTCTAAATTCTGTTTTGAAATATTGTCTTAAATAAATAATTCTGCTTTAAACTGTAGGG
>NZ_JAFNNA010000013.1:68524-75361 GCF_026536965.1 Gilliamella sp. B2911
GCTGTTTTTTTGCATCAAAAAAAGTTGAGGAGCGGGGTTTTTGGGGTTCTAAATTCTGTTTTGAAATATTGTCTTAAATAAATAATGCCGCTTTAAACTGTAGCGTTTTTTAGTAGCCGTTTTTTGCATCAAAAAAAAGTTGAGGAGCGGGGTTTTTAGGGGGGTAAAATCACGTTTTTACAGCTCCGCATACATCGCTTAACACATTTATTTTTTAGGTGCTTCATAGAAATTTGAAGGGCGTTTTTTGGGGAGAGTCTAAAATCAAAAAAATTACAAATTTCTATGGCGATAAAACGACCAATTTTTAAAGGTATGTAAAGTCGATATTTTTAATTAGCACAATAGTTAACCGATCATTTTTTAGATATTTTCGTGCTTCTCTTTACGAATGTTAGCAATTAAGTCTAATGAGAGCTATTGCATCGTATTTTTGCCGTCACTATAATCTTTAACAGTTCTAGCTTTGAGAATTAAACTGCAAAGCATTAATTAAATTCAAAATTTACTTGACAGGAATGTTGTTATGCATTATAATTTTCACCATGCACCATGCACCATGCACCTTGGTCAACCTATACTTTAAATTCGTCTAAATTAAGCTCCCAATTTTCATTTTTCCGAAAAGCTCATTTTTTCATCTGTTCAGACAAAATGCTAAGAATTTTGGCGCGATCTTTTCATCGATCCAAATTATTTCGGCTGATCTTTGTCGTACTACTACTTCCTTCTTTTAGCCATGCATTAACCGTTAATACCTCGAATTCTATTCATGGAAATGAGCCATATTTAACTTACGATGGCGGTCGTACTCGTGCGGTTAATAATGAAGGTTTGCTTGGGATTACACTATCTGACGGTACGCAATATACGCCTTCAAACAATCCTTCACCTACAACCCCAATCGTCTTGCCTGCTACAGGTCAAAGCTTTGCTGATATAAGTATGTTTGTACCAATCGGTAGCAATTCAGTTGCGCTCAATACGCTTATTGGTTCGCCATATAATTATTGGGGAGATGATGATGGAGATGGTGATGTTTCTGCGACAGGTAGTTTAAGTTTATCTATCGTGGATAACAGTAATCAAGCTGTAACACGTAATACCGTGCTCGATATTTGTAAAGCACCTTATCAAGTAAAATTAACTAGTACTAATGGCGAATTAACTACGCGTTACGGTCTTCCTCCTAATAGTACTTTCAATGAAAGTAGTGTTACTTATACTGTTAATCCTAAGGCTGTTCCGGTGGTTTGTTTTGCTAAACCAAACTTAAAATATGGTAAGCCAGGCGAGATTGGAAATTCTCACGACTTCTCAGGTCCGTCTTGGATGTGGGACCCAGCTAATGGCTTTATTCCTCAGTCAACTGCCCCATCAGGTTATGGTTTGAACTTTCCTACTACTGCAGCTGACAAACTGTACTTTGATTTAATCATTGGTGGTGTTAATCAGGCTTTGTCTTGGTCTCCAGTTAAGGTTGCAGATATTACTGCGACTATGAGCAATTCTACAGCTACAAGTGTACGCGTAACCTTTACAGGTCCTCTCTCAACCGAGCCTGGTATGAGTACTACTCCTACTCCTATTACCAACCCTAATTTGCCTCAGACTTTTGAGTTAGTTGGTCGTGATAGCAATGGTAATCCTGTGGTTAAATATGGATTTGTATTAAAGCAATGGTTCGTCAATAGTGGACCCGCGGTAAATTATTATCCAAATATAGTACTTTGGTGTAATGGTCTAGGTTATCAAGTGGCTCAGGTAAAAGATTTAAGCAATGCATCTTGTCGTGGTTTGGAGTCAGGTGATTGGTGTACAGGTTTAGTCGGCGCTACGCCTTCTTCACCTAATAATTTGTATCAACGTTACATTGGTGGAGGCTTGAATTCCGAATGGGGGACGATGGGCTACTACCTCGATTCCAGATTTTACGGCCATTTGTACTGGACTGGTACCCTAAACAATGATCGTAATACTTATCTCATAAGTCTGAATAATGGTTCCGTTTATAGGCATAGTAGCAGCGGCAATGCGGTTTGTGTTAATCGTTAAAACTTATTATTGAGGTGGTTCAATAGCAAAAGTAAATCAATTCGCTGAAGAATCGTTAATTTAATGGCTCTGGAATGATACTTTTATACATTTTTAGCTAAATGACTATAATAAATATTAAATAAATCAAGTTATTGACCCTAAAGTCAAATATGTTTTATAGATTAAAAACGTTAAATTTCTAATAATATCTTTAGCCATCCATCCCTTAACTGGGATGGATTTATTTTTTAGATCTAAATTTTTCCAAAAAAGTTGAGGAGTGGGGTTTTTAGGGGGGTAAAATCACGTTTTTACAGCTCCGCATACATCGCTTAACACATTTATTTTTTAGGTGCTTCATAGAAATTTGAAGAGCGGTTTTTTTGGAGGTATCTAAAATCAAAAAAATCACAAATTTTTATGGCGATAAAGTGACCAATTTTTAAAGGTATGTAAAGTCGATATTTTTAATTAGCACAATAGTTAACCGATCATTTTTTAGATATTTTCATGATTCTCTTTACGAATGTTAGCAATTAAGTCTAATGAGAGCTATTGCATCGTATTTTTGCTGTCACTATAATCTTTAACTGTTCTAGCTTTGAGAATTTAACTGCAAAGCATTAATTAAATTCAAAATTTACTTGACAGGAATGTCGTTATGCATTATAATTTTCACCATGCACCATGCACCATGCACCTTGGTCAACCTATACTTTAAATTCGTCTAAGTTAAGCTCCCAATTTTTATTTTTCCGAGAACTTCATTTTTTCATCTGTTCAAGCAAAATTCTACGAATTTTGGCGCGATCGTTTCATCGTTCCAAATTATTTCGGTTGATCTTTGTCGTACTACTACTTCCTTCTTTTAGCCATGCATTAACCGTTAATACCTCGAATTCTATTCACGGAAATGAGCCATATTTAACTTACGATGGCGGTCGTACTCGTGCGGTTAATAATGACGGTTTGCTCGGGATTACACTATCTGATGGTACACATTATACGCCTTCTACCAATTCTTCATCTATAACTCCAATCTCCTTGCCCGTTGAGGGTCAGAGTTTTGCTGATATTCGTATGTTCGTTCCTACTGATACAAATTCAGTCGCTTTGAGTTCTCTTATCGGTCCACCTAATAATTATTGGGGAGATGATGATGGTGATTCTGGCGTTACTGCTACAGGTACGTTAAGTTTATCTATCGTCGATAAAAGCGGTCAAACGGTATCACGTAGTGCAGTACCAGAGATTTGTAACGCACCTTATCGTGTTATGTTATCCAGTACTGACGGTACATTATCGACTCGTTACGGTATTCCTAATCGTAGTGATTTCCGTGCTAGTAATGTGACTTATTACGTCAATCCTAAGGCTGCGTCTGTGGTTTGTTTTGTCAGACCTAATTTGGATTACGGTACAGGTAATTATGCTGGTCCGGTTTCGATGTGGGACCCAGCTAAGGGTTTTCTCACTCAAGAAACAGACCCGTCACGTTACGGTAAAAACTTTCCTACTACAGGTCTTAATGGATTGTACTTTGATTTAGATATTAGTGGTAGTAGTCAGCCATTGTTTTGGTCTCCTGTTTCTCAGGGAGGTATCACAGTCACAATGTCTAATTCTACTGCTACAAGCGTACGCGTTACTTTAACTGGTCCTTACGCTACTCAATCCCAGATTAATTCATCCAATCCTAGTCGTGTTTCCACTCCATCTTTGCCTCAGACATTCGAGTTGGTCGGTCGAGACAATAATGGTAATCCAGTTATTAAATATGGTTTTACTTTGAAGCAGTGGTTCGTCAACCGAGGTTCTAAGTATGACACTTATCCTAATACATTATCTTGGTGTAATAGTATTGGTTATCGAATGCCTCGCGTAAGGGATTTAACAAATTCAAATTATAATAATTTAGGCACCACCCCTTCCTCACCTAGTAAGTATTACATGCGTCATATAGGTTCTGGTTTTTTCACGGAGTGGGGCAAAATGGATGATTATTCAGGCGCTGGCTTCGGCTACGGTTGGGTCTGGACTAGTGACCCGAATGGTAGTGACCAGTATGTCGTGGACACCAACGACGGTGACGTGGGTTGGTTCTACTACGACATCTACGGACTTTGCTCCCATCCTTAGTTTTTATTTCTTCGTCCTTAATCCTTAGGGCGGGGGTGGGAGTGATAAAAATAGTATTAAGTGATTAAAAGTAAGCTACGAGTCAACGTCGTTTAGCCATAAAAAAAGCGATTTTGTGGCTTAGCGACACTTCAATTACCCGCCTAGGCGGGTTTATTTTTGAGGTTTTTTATTGCAAAAAAAGTTGAGGAGCGGGGTTTTTGAGGTTCTAAATTTCACTTAAAAATTATTAAATGATCCAAATCACTAAATTTCTAATCCAAAGCCTTAAAATAAAATTTTTGAGGATCAATCGCTCTAATTTTAAAGATTTGTAATTGCGATATATTTAATTAAAACAATAGTTAACCAATTATAAATTAGATCTTTTTTAGATCCTATTTACAAAAGTTAACGTAAATGAGCGAAAAAAAGTGTTGCATCGTGTTTTTCCAATCACTATACTTTTTACACGGTTTTAGCTACTAGGCTAAAATTTGACAGAAAAGCATAAAATTGTAAATTAATCAAAAAATTACTTGACAGGATAGTCTAAAATGCATTATAATTTTCAACAGCCAACAGCCAACAGCCAACCTGCCAAACCTATCTTTTAAATTCGTCTAAGTCCAGCACCCAGTTTAAATTTTTCACTAAAACTTATTTTTCCACACAATCAAGTAAAATTCTGCGAATTTTCGCGCGATCGCTTCCGCGATCCTCTTCTCGATCTTTTTTCCGATCGTTTTCCAAATTATCCCGGCAGATTGTTTTTTCCGTGGCTCTTTTCCTTCCTTTTTCCAGTCATGCATTGACATCACAGACAACTAGGAATGCGATACAGGGTAGTGCACCTTATCTGACTTTCGACGGTGGTCGTACACGTGCGGTTGATGCTAACGGTCTGCTTGGGATTACGCTATCTAACGGAGCTAATTACACGCCTTCTAACAATTCATCATCTACAACCCCAATCGTCTTGCCGGTTGCGGGACAGAGTTTTGCTGATATTGGTATGTTCGTTCCTACTGATACTACTTCAGTCGCTTTGAGTTCTCTTATCGGTCCACCTAATAATTATTGGGGAGATGATGATGGTGATTCTGGTGTTACCGCTACAGGTTCTTTGAGTTTATCTATCGTCGATAAAAACAATCGGCCTGTATCACGTAATTCCGTGTTAACGACTTGTAATTCACCTTATAAGGTTACGTTATCCAGTTCTAACGGTACATTATCTACACGTTATGGTTTTCCTAATCGTAGTACTTTCAATGCAAATAATGTGACTTATTACGTCAATCCTAAGGCTGGGCCTGTGGTTTGTTTTGCTAGGCCTAACTTGAATAGAGGTACAGGTATTTATGCTGGTCCGGTTTCGATGTGGGACCCAGCTAAGGGTTTTCTCACTCAAGAAACAGACCCGTCACGTTACGGTCAAAACTTTCCTACTACAGGTCTTAATGGATTGTACTTTGATTTAGATATTAGTGGTAGTAGTCAGCCATTGTCTTGGTCTCCTGTTTCTCTGGGTGGTATCACAGTTACAATGTCTAATTCTACTGCTACAAGCGTACGCGTTACTTTAACTGGTCCTTACGCTACCACATCCCAGCATAATTCAGACAGTCCTAGTCCTATTTCTAAACCTACTTTGCCTCAGACATTCGAGTTGGTCGGTCGTGATAGTAATGGTACTCCAGTCGTCAGATATGGTTTTACTTTGAAGCAGTGGTTCGTCAATCGTGGTTCTGCGTCGAGAAATTATTATCCTACCTTATATTGGTGTAATAGTCTTGGTTATCGTCTGCCTCGCGTAAGGGATTTAACCAATGCATCTTGTCCGCCAGGCTCCCGTGACGGATCTTGGTGTCGTGGTTCAGTCGGCGCCACCCCTTCCTCACCTGGTGATCATTATATGCGTCATATAGGTTCAGGTTTTTTCACTGAGTGGGGTAACATGGAGGATTATTCAGGCGTTGGCTTCGTCAGAGATCGGAACAATTGGTACAATTGGTACTGGACTAGTGACCCGCTTGATAGTGACCAGTTTCTCGTGCGCGCATCCTACGGTAGCGTGGCTTTGAACTCCACCTTACCCGACTACTACGGACTTTGCTCCCATCCTTAGTTTTTATTTCTTCGTCCTTAATCCTTAGGCCGGGGGCGGGGGTGATAAAAAATAGTGTTGAGTGATTAAAAGCAAGCTGACTCAAGGAGTCAACGTCGTTTAGCCATAAAAAAAGCGATTTTGCGGCTAAGCGGCGCTTCAATTACCCGCCTCGGCGGGTTTATTTTTGAGGTATTTTATCTCAAAAAAAGTTGAGGAGCGGGGTTTTTGGGGTTCTAAATTCTGCAATGTTATCTCAAATAAATAATTCTGCTTTAAACTGTGTCGTTTTTTAGTAGCCGTTTTTTCATCAAAAAAAAGTTGAGGAACGGGGTTTTTGAGGTTTTAAATGTCACTTAAAAATTATTAAAATATCAAAATCACTGAATTTCTAATTCAAAGCCTTAAAATAAAATTTTTGAGGATCAATCACTCTAATTCTAAAGATTTGTAATTGCAATATATTTAAATAAAACAGCAATCAAACAATTATAATTTAGATCCTTTTTAGATCTTATTTACAAAAGTTAACGTAAATGAGCGAAAAAAAGTGTTGCATCGTGTTTTTCCAA
>NZ_JAFNNA010000014.1:0-74310 GCF_026536965.1 Gilliamella sp. B2911
GGTTCTTTAAGTTTATCTATCGTCGATAAAAGCGGTCAAACGGTATCACGTAGTACCGTTCCAACAATTTGTAAGGCACCTTATAGTGTTACGTTATCCAGTACTGACGGTACATTATCTACTCGTTACGGTATTCCTAATCGTAGTGATTTCCGTGCTAGTAATGTGACTTATTACGTCAATCCTAAGGCTGCGCCTGTGGTTTGTTTTGCCAGACCAGATACGTATAACCGTTATAGAAGGCGACAAGATGGCCCAGCTTCGATGTGGGACCCAGCTAATGGTTTTATCCCTCAGTCAACTGGTCCATCATCTTACCGTAGAAACTTTCCTACAACTGGCGCTAATGGATTGTACTTTGATTTACTCATTAGTGGTGTTAGTCAGCCATTGTCTTGGTCTTCTGTTTCTCAGGGTGGTATCACAGTCATAATGTCTAATCCTACTGCTACAAGCATACGCGTTACTTTAACTGGTCCTTACGCTACCGAATCCCAACAACTTTCAGACAATCCTGGTCGTATTTCCAAACCTACTTTACCTCAGACCTTCGAGTTGGTCGGTCGAGACAATAATGGTGCTCCTGTTGTTAAATATGGTTTTACTTTGATGCGGTGGTTCGTCAACCGTGGTTCTAAAAAGGACAGGTATCCTCAAACCTTATCTTGGTGTAATCGTATTGGTTATCAAATGCTTCGCCTAAAGGATTTAACCAATGCAGTTGGTTCAGAACCTCCTTTTATTTCTGCCACCCCTTCCTCGTCGGGTAATTATTATATGCGTCATATAGGTTCTGGTTTTTTCACTGAGTGGGGGAATATGGCCAATTACTCTGGCGTTGGCTACAACAAACAGCTTTACTGGACTAGTGACTTCACTGGTAGTTACCAGTTTACCGTGAGCGTATTCGAGGGTCATGTGCGTTGGAACGACAATCCCAGCCTCAATTACGGGCTTTGTAAGTATTATCCTTAAGTCTTATTCCTTCGTCCTTAATCTATAATCCTTAGGCTGGGCTGGGAGTAATTAAAGATAATATTAAGTCATTAAAAGTAAGCTAAGAGTCAACGTCGTTTAGCCATAAAAAAAAGCGATTTTGCGGCTAAGCGACGTTTGAATTACCCACCTCGGTGGGTTTATTTTTATGATGTTTAATCGCAAAAAAAATTGAGGAACGGGGTTTTTATTGATATGGCTAAAATTAATCCAATCTTTTTATCAATACTAAAATAGCATGGTTAATAATTAGTTAATCGTTAATCTATAATGTGTTGAGACAAAATCCGCCCCTGATTGGGGCGGTTGAATTATTTACCGGTTAAGAATAGTTTAAGTGAAGGATTTTCTGTTTCGTTATTAAAACCGTAATCCAATTCAGTTAAATGTTTGGTAAAGGTGCTATGGCTGGCGTTGTCGATTTCAAAGGCGGCTAGCACGCGTCCATAATCGGTGCCGTGGCTACGGTAATGGAACATTGAGATATTCCAATTGGTACCCAAGGTTTGTAAGAATTTGAGTAGTGCGCCTTGTGATTCAGGGAATTCAAAGCTGTAGACTTGTTCATTAATCGGTTGGCACGGTTTGCCACCAATCATGTAACGGACATGCAGTTTTGCCATTTCGTCATCAGTTAGATCAACAACTTGATAACCGGCTGCGGTCAGTTCTTGCATGATTTCGTCTTTTTCGTTGCTTTTGGCAATTTTAACGCCAACAAACACGCAAGCTGATTGGTCGTCATGATAGCGGTAGTTGAATTCGGTCACAGCACGACCACCGAGCAGTTGGCAGAATTTGAGGAAGCTGCCTTTTTGTTCTGGAATAGTGACCGCTAACAGGACTTCGCGTTTTTCGCCTAGCTCGCAACGTTCTGATACATAACGTAGATTGTGGAAGTTCAAGTTAGCGCCGGATAGAATATGGGCTAAGTTTTCGCCACAGATGTTGTTTTGTTCAACATATTTTTTCATTCCCGCTAACGCCACCGCGCCAGACGGTTCAGCAATGGCGCGCACATCGTCAAATAGATCTTTAACGGCGGCACAAATTTCGTCACTATCGACAGTGATTATGTCATCGATATATTGCTGACAAAGTCTAAATGTTTCGTCGCCAATTCGTTTTACCGCGACACCTTCAGCAAATAAGCCCACTCGATCAAGGTCAACGGGATGACCGGCAATGAGTGCTGCTTTTAAGCAGGCATCATCTTCAGGTTCAACCGCAATGACTTTAATTGATGGCATGATTTGTTTGATTAATACGGCAATACCGGCTGCAAGCCCTCCACCCCCAACTGGGACAAAGATGCGGTCAAGTTTGGCATTTTGTTGCAGTAGTTCCATGGCGATACTGCCTTGCCCTGCTATGACAAGGGGATGGTCGAAAGGGGGAATAAATATACGGTTTTGTTCTTTGGCTAATTCCATTGCTTTGGCTTTGGCTTCATCAAAGTTGGCTCCATAAAGTAGCACTTCTCCACCAAATCCTTTCACAGCTTCGACTTTAATATCTGCTGTTGTTAATGGCATGACAATGAGGGAATTGATGCCTAATTTTGTAGCTGAAAACGCGACACCTTGCGCATGGTTGCCGGCTGATGCAGCAATTACGCCACATTTACGTTCTTCCGGCGTTAGGCTGGCAATCATGGCTTGCGCGCCTCGTATTTTGAAGCTGTGAACGAGTTGGCGATCTTCTCGCTTAACAAACACTTGGTTTTTTAGGCGAGAGGAGAGTTTTTCCATATGTTCTAGTGGTGTCACTTGAGCGACATCGTATACCGCACTACATAGCGTGGCTTTTAGATAATCAGCGCCGGTTAGTTTGTTATTATTCACGTTAACCACCTAATTTACTTTTATCACGCACCGCACCTTTGTCAGCACTGGTTGCTAAGCTTGCATAAGCTTTTAGTGCGTATGAGACATAACGGTTACGATTATGAGGTGTAAAGGCTTTATCACCGCGAGTAAGTTCAGCTACGCGACGACGTTCTAATTCATCTTCAGGTACGAGGATGTTTAATTTTCGATTTGGGATATCAATATCAACAATATCACCATCTCGAACTAAACCAATCACGCCACCGTTGGCGGCTTCTGGCGATATGTGACCAATGGATAAGCCTGATGAACCACCAGAGAATCGACCATCGGTAATTAATGCACAAGCTTTGCCAAGACCCATTGATTTTAGGTAGCTGGTTGGGTAGAGCATCTCTTGCATCCCTGGTCCACCTTTTGGTCCTTCATAGATGATGACGACTACATCACCTTCAACGACTCGTCCACCTAAGATTGCATCAACCGCATCTTCTTGGCTTTCATAGACTTTTGCTGGGCCACGGAAGACTAAGTTTTCAGCAGCAACACTTGCTGTTTTTACGATTGCGCCATCTTCGGCTACGTTACCGTATAGGGTTGCTAGTCCGCCATCTTGGCTGTAGGCATGAGCTTTGTCGCGGATACAGCCGTTTTGGCGATCGTCATCAAGCGTATCCCAGTAACAATCTTGTGAGAAAGCTTTGGTAGTGCGAATACCTGCTGGGCCACTGCGATACATTTTTTTGACTTCTTCGTCAGTGGTTTGGGTGATGTCGTATTTTGCAAACGTTTCTTGTAAGTTTAGACCAAGCACGTTGTGGACATTGCGGTTAAGTAATCCGGCTTTGTCCAGCTCTGATAATATGGAGACGACACCACCAGCGCGATGCACATCTTCCATATGATAAATAGCTGTACTTGGCGCTACTTTACATAGGTGAGGGACTTTGCGTGATAGTCGGTCAATGTCTGACATGGTGAAGTCGATTTCACCTTCTTGTGCAGTAGCAAGTAAGTGCAATACGGTATTGGTTGAACCCCCCATGGCAATATCGAGCGACATGGCATTTTCGTAAGCCGCTTTGGTGGCTATTGATCGCGGTAAGTACGAATCATCATCCTGTTCGTAATAACTTTTGGTGATTTCAACAATGCGTTTAGCGGCATTTAAGAAGAGTTTTTCACGTTGTTTGTGTGTCGCAACCAGTGAACCATTCCCCGGCAATGATAAACCTAATGCTTCGGTTAAGCAGTTCATTGAGTTAGCAGTAAACATGCCTGAGCATGATCCGCAAGTTGGACAAGCCGATTGTTCAATTGCTTCACTATCAGCATCACTAACATTTGGATTGGCACTTTGGATCATGGCATCAACCAAGTCGAGTTTGATGATTTTGTCAGATAGTTTGGTTTTACCCGCTTCCATCGGTCCGCCTGATACAAATATAGTTGGGATGTTTAGACGTAGTGACGCCATTAACATGCCGGGGGTGATTTTGTCACAGTTTGATATGCAGATCATGGCATCGGCGCAATGGGCGTTAACCATGTATTCAACGGAATCGGCAATCAGTTCTCGTGAGGGTAGTGAGTAAAGCATACCGCCATGCCCCATGGCGATACCGTCATCGACAGCAATTGTGTTAAATTCTTTGGCAATGCCACCACATGCTTCAATTTCTTTTGCTACCAGTTGACCAATATCTTTTAAGTGAACATGACCCGGTACAAATTGTGTGAATGAGTTAACCACCGCGATAATGGGTTTACCAAAGTCTTCATTTTTTACGCCTGTTGCACGCCATAAAGCGCGGGCGCCCGCCATGTTGCGACCTTCAACCGAGGTTGCTGAACGATATCTAGGCATTTGTTGCTCCCAATTTTTTTATGCAAGCGACCGATTTCTTTCGGTACGTATTTCTATGATTAATAAATCGTTAAATAATGACGACACCGCAGTTTTTGCTGCGGTGTATTTATTTTATTTAATTGGATCTAACCAACCGTATTTGTCTTCAGTTTTGCCATTGAATAATCCGAAGAAGGTTTGTTGGATTTTCTTCGTGATTGGGCCACAACGACCAATACCAACTTGGATTCGGTCAACACTACGTACTGGTGTGATTTCGGCAGCGGTACCAGTCATAAATACTTCATCAGCTAGATAGAGTGATTCACGTGATAGAGTTTGTTCACGTACTTCAATGCCTAGATCATGTGCAAGTTTGATGATTGCATCACGGGTGATACCTGGTAGTGCTGATGATGATAGTAATGGGGTAAATAATATGCCATCTTTGACGATAAATAGGTTTTCGCCAGAACCTTCAGAAAGCTGACCGTTTACGTCTAATGCGATGCCTTCTTGGAAGCCATTAGCTCGCGCTTCTGATCCGATAAGAAGTGATGATAAGTAGTTACCACCCGCTTTAGCTGCTGCTGGGATAGTGTTTGGTGCAAAACGGTTCCATGATGATACCATTGCGTCAATACCTTGTTCTAACGCATCTTCACCAAGGTAGGCTCCCCATGGGAATGCTGCAATCATGACATCAGTTTTGTAACCAGCAGGAGGAATGACGCCCATACCCACATCACCAATAAAGACTAATGGGCGAATGTATGCACTTTTTAGGTTATTTTTTTTGATGACTTGGCGAGTTGCTTCCATGATCTCTTCAAGAGAATAAGGGACAGGAAAACGATAAATTTTGGCTGAGTTTAGTAAGCGTTGTGCGTGTTCTTTATGGCGAAAAATTGCTGGGCCGTTGTGAGTTTCATAACAACGAACACCTTCAAATACTGAAGTTCCATAGTGTAGGGCGTGTGACATTACGTGTATTTTTGCATCAGCCCATGGAACCATTTCGCCATTTAGCCAAATATAATCAGATTTTGCTGTAGTACCCATTTTTTGTTTTCCTCTTAAATTTACTTTTATTAAGCATGTATTTTGCTTTTATTAATTTGTGCATTATACATAACTTTGTTTAACTGCTATAGTTTATTAATTTAATTTGTCTTTTTTACAAAAGAATCTATTTGTTCTTTACTACGCTATCGTTATCACATCCTCCAATTTAGTAATTTGGTTTTGCAGTGACGATAGCGTTCGTTCGGTTGTTAATGTCAGTGTCAAGGTGAATAATTGATTGTCAATTGATTGCATTTGCATCTGTTCGATATGGCCTCCACGGTGGCGAACAACGCGTAAAATGCGTTCAAGTGAACCCAATTTATCATTGGCAGTTATGGTAAATTGATGTGTCGCTTTTTGATTCATCACTTACTCCTTGTTACTTTTATCTAACATGTTTTCGTTTGCCGCGCCCGGTGGTACCAGTGGCCATACGTTTTCTAGCTCATCGATACATACGTGCAGTAGATAAGCACCTTTCGAATTGAATAAGTTATCGAGTGCGCCTTCGATTTCCGATTTTTTGCTGATGGTTTGCCCTGGTATATCAAAGGCTTTGGCTAGCATTAAAAAGTCGGGGTTATCTGATAAGTTGGTTTCGCTATATCTTTCATTAAAAAATAGCTCTTGCCATTGCCTTACCATGCCTAGGCGTTGGTTATCAATAAGAACGATTTTGACGGGTAATTTTTTGCGTTTAATCGTTGTTAATTCTTGTACATTCATCATGAATGAGCCGTCACCCGATACGCAAATTACCATGTCGTTTGGTCTAGACATTTGTGCGCCAACTGCCGCTGGTAATCCAAAGCCCATAGTGCCAAGCCCACTTGAGGTAATAAAGTTTTGTGGGTGGGTAAAGGACATGTGTTGCGCTGTCCACATTTGGTGCTGACCTACGTCGGTGGTGATGACGGTGTTAGCTGGTTTGCGCTCAGAAATGCGTTTGAGCAGTGCTGGTGCATAAATGGCGTCACCCGGATGATCATAACGTGTTGGATGCTGGGCTTTCAGTTGTTTTATTTTGTTATGCCAGTCATCAATTGAGACCGTTTGGTTAAGCATCGGTAATACGTGTTTAATATCACCTTGTAAACCTAAATGGGTTTGGCGTAGTTTGTTGATTTCGGACTGATCAATATCGACATGGATCACTTTTGCATGTTTAGCAAATTCGTTAAGTTTGCCAGTAACGCGGTCGTCAAATCTAACCCCTAAAGCGATCAGTAAGTCACACTCTTGTACGGCTAAGTTAGCCGCTTTGGCGCCGTGCATCCCGATAAGCCCTAAGTAATAAGGGTTGTTCAGGTCAGCAACGCCAAGTCCTTTTAAAGTCGATACGCTAGGGATTTGGGTTAGCGTCATAAATTCGCGTAGTTCATTGATAGCACCAGAAAGCCCAACACCGCCACCAATATAGAGCATCGGTTTTTTGGCTTGGCTGATCATTTGTTTGGCTTGTTTTATCTCGTCAGGTGAGATTGGATAGAGTTGAGCATTATCAGAAGGCGTTTTTATGGATGTTGGCGTTAAATAGGTTTGGTAATCATGGTCGGCAAGCTGGATATCTTTCGGGATGTCAATTAATATTGGTCCCGGCCTGCCCGAATTGGCTAAGTTGAAGGCCTCTTGTAAGGTATTTGGCAATTGGGTGGCATCATCTATTAAATAACTATGTTTGGTGCACGCTAAAGATAATCCTAAAACGTCAACTTCTTGGAAGGCATCAGTGCCTATAAGTGTCGTTGGAACTTGGCCGGTTAGTGCGATAATTGGTACAGAATCAATTAATGCATCGGCAAGGCCGGTAATTATATTGGTTGCACCGGGGCCTGATGTGGCAATGCAAACGCCAATTTTGCCGGTGGCACGGGCATAACCAATGGCTGCCATGGCTGCGCCTTGTTCGTGACGGCAAAGTACGTGTTCAATTCCGCCATCATAAAGCGCATCGTATAGAGGCATAATTTGACCACCAGGATATCCAAAAACGGTAGTAATGCCTTTTTCTTTTAAGGTTTTTACAATCCACTGTGTTCCTAACATTCATTCCTCACTTTTTGCTTAGCCATTTGTTCAAAAAAAAACCCCCGCTTTTTTGTGGCGGGGGTTTTGAAATATGATGACCATATATTTAACTCAAAAGACGCCCCCGCGTTGGAATAATGACCACGCTAATGTTAATGAGGACGACGACGATGAGTGAAAAGTTCATTTGTAATTATTTCGTTAATTTTTTAAAAATATTTATCCAAAATACTCGTTTTAAAAAAAAGTGCAACAATTTTTTTGTTGATTTTTTTAAAAGCATCATCAATTCATTTATATGTTCGTTAAAAAAAGTTGAGGAGCGGGGTTTTTGATGATTTAAATAGGATTGTTTTGGCTTTTTAATGAAGGTTGGTGTATAACTATTCTTCATCTTCCCTAAATTGCTTTGAGCATTTTTTAACTCTTTATTCATAATTACTATTTATTACGTTATGTGAGATATCATTATGAAAATATTTAAATTGCTAGCGTTTTTTGTAGTGAGTTTTTTGCTGTTAAGTTGTGATAATGCTAAAAAAAATACCCCAGTTGAAAATGATTCCCTTGCAGCAATACAAAATTCGATGATTGAGCCTATGAAAAAAGCCTTACCTATTGAGGTTGATGAGTTAACGACTTTAGTTGGCGTTGAGAAGGATAAGGATCGTAATATCATCAATTATCAATATGATGTTAAAAATACGCCAGAGCATACGATGTTGTTACCCAGTACGCTTGATACGATTCGCCAAGCACTTTTTACTGCTTATTGTGAAAATACGGAGGATATGCAACAATTGAAAACAGCGTTCCCGGATGGGGCATACTATCATTATTTTATTGATAATAAAGAGATTGTTGTGGTTGAATTAACGCCAGCCGATTGTCAGACAAAAGGTAGTCGGCAATAGCTTCTATTGGTTATGGATGAGTAAAGAATGATAAAAATTATTTTTTTATTGCTGCAATTATGTTTTGAGTATTCACAGTATAGCAATGATGGGATTGTTAAGCTTGTGGACACTATTGGTACTGAAAAAACCCAGAGATTAATACAACTCATCGATGACTATCCTGATAAAAAGGACCTAGATTTCGATAATAAGATTGATGAGTCCGATTATTATAGAGAGGCAGCCATCAGCGTAGTTAAAAAAATCTTACCCATCACTTTAGATGAATACACAACTTTATCCGATGTTAACGCTGAAGGTAATGTTGTCGTTTATCAATATGAAATTAATGGGATCACTCCAGACGAATTTCTTTTACCCGATAATAGGGAATTGGTTACAAAGGCTATTGTTGAATCTTATTGTTCCGATTCACCTCAAATACGTAAAATGAAGAAATATTTTAATGAGGGGGCTAAATATACGTATTACATTGATGGTAAAAGGATTCTTATTGTGGATGTTACGACTGATTGTTCTTTCAAAAAATAGCTATCATTAATTCTGCATTACTAGCTTAATGTATATTTATTTGTTACACTGTGTTTGGTGTTTAATTTTTCACCCATAATGGTTTTAGCATTTGTTGTTTTTGTCCTCGCTAAACCATCCAAGTAAGTTATTTTTCTCGTTATCAATGATTTTTATTTTTCACAGTATAATTAATTGAATTAATTAAGTATTTTAAAGATATAAAATATACTCGACAATAGGATTTTGTGATTATTAATTGATTCTATTATGTTAAATTTGAATTTAAATGCATGTTTAACTTAGGAGAATATTATATGAGTAAGCATAATCCAAAATATTTTCATGATAAATTTCCTAAACAAAAACAAAATCCTCCTGGTTTGCAATATGAGATGAAACCAGTTCCTGATTGTGGTGAGGAAAGTTATCAAGGTCATCAACGTTTAGAAGGTCTAAAAATGTTGGTGACCGGTGGTGATTCAGGTATTGGACGCGCAGCAGCTATTGCGTATGCAAGAGAAGGTGCTGATGTTGCAATTAATTATTTACCAGCAGAACAAAAAGATGCCGAAGATGTGGCTAAAATCATTGAGTCTGCGGGTCGAAAGGCTGTGCTTATCCCTGGTGATTTAAGCGATGAGTCATTTTGTAAAAAATTAGTTGAAGAAGCGCATAAAAAATTAGGTGGACTTGATAATTTAACCTTGGTGGCTGGTAAGCAAACTGCGGTAGAAGATATTATGCATTTGTCTACTGAGCAAATCAAAAAAACGTTTGAAATTAATGTGTTTTCACTATTTTGGGTAACTAAAGCGGCATTAGGTTATTTAAAATCTGGCTCGACAATTATTACCACTTCTTCTGTGCAAGCTTATCAACCAAGTGGCAATTTGTTGGATTATGCTTCAACCAAGACAGCGATTATTGCATTTACTCGTGGCTTATCTGCTCAATTAGGTAGTAAAGGTATTCGGGTAAATAGTGTGGCGCCAGGTCCGGTTTGGACACCGTTACAAATTTGTGGTGGCCAGCCAAGCGAGGCGATTCCTGAGTTTGGTAAACAGACTCCATTACAACGTGCAGGACAACCGGTTGAGCTTGCGGGTGTTTATGTGCATTTGGCATCGGAAGAGTCAAGCTATACCACTGGTGAAGTTTATGGTGTTACTGGCGGTATGCATATCAATTAATTTGAGGTAAACATGATTTAGAAAGGGCTTTTTAAGCCCTTTTTTTATATATCGCTATTCTAATGCTTTGCCTTTGGTTTCTGGTATTAAGAATATAAAGGCGGCAGCGGATAATAAGTAAGCGCCTGATAGTAGTGCTAATGCATAACTGATTGAGTAGATGGTTGCTAAGTAAGCAATCAGTACTTGCGATACGCCAGCAATCCCACGACCGACGTTAAAAATAATGTTTTCAGCACTTGAGCGCGCATCAGTCGTGTAGTGTTCAGCTAGTAATGCACCATATCCACCCATCATGCCGTTCACAAAAAAGCCAATCACTGAGCCAAATAGAATTAAAATGGCAACCTCTTTTTGTTGGAAGTAGAACCAGATTGATACGGCGGAAATCAATAAAAATACGATGTATGAAGGTCGGCGTCCAAATTTGTCACATAACCAACCAAAAATTAAGATCCCTAATGACATGCCGATAGTTGTTGAGATAGTCCAAAACATGGTGTTTTTGAAAGGTAAGTGATATTCAGAAGCGATCATGTTTGGCATCCAAACCATTATGCCATAAAAGCCAAAATTTTGTACTGCACAGGCAATGGTTAATCCGATAGTTGTTGCGGTGATTCTCGGGTTTTTAAATAGTTTGCCTATGGCAATTTTGTTTTTATTTTGGTCTTTTAGATTTTGCCAGATTTCAGGCTCTTTAAGGCCTTTACGCGTCCAAGCAACAAATAGCGCTGGTAATACTCCCATCGCAAATGCCCAGCGCCATCCGTGTGCTTCACCAATAAAATTGACAGTTAGTGTTGCAAGGATGATACCGGCTTGGAAGCCTAGTGCGACAATTGAGGTTGCCCTTGAGCGCTTGTGCTTTGGCCAGCTTTCCGAAACTAGCGTCATGCCGATACCAAATTCACCACCTAGACCCAGTCCACTTAGAAAACGAAAAATGAGGAAACATTCATAATTAGGTGAGATAGCACAAAGACCGGTGAATAATGAGAAGATTAGGATTGTCCATGAAAATACTCTGACTCGTCCATATTTATCAGCAAGAATTCCAAAAAAGATTCCGCCTAATACGGCCCCTAATAATGTGCCTGACGTCAAGGTGCCAAGGTCAGCTTTAGTTAGGTTGAAGGTGACGGCAATTAGGCTAAAACAGACACCTAAAATCATCATATCTAAGCCATCTAATGCATAACCTACTGTTGATGCAAATAGGGTTCGTTTTTGATAGGGGGTAGTTTGTTCACTTTCAGCGTGCTCGGCCTGGTTTACGTTCGTGTTCATGTTTACCTCAAGTTATTTATAATGGATAAGCATTTATTATTAAATGAAGGCGGGAATTTAAAACGGGGGCAAGTATATACTTAAAAATGATAAAAATCCAAATGAAAAGCTGAAATTGGCGGGTTTTATTCTGTTTATTTCTATTTTGGCGAAATTATTCGACTAATTCTGATAAATATCTAATTTTTGAGACAAATTAGCCGATAATTTCACCATTTTGTGGTTTTTTCGATGACTTTTTTAGTCAATAGTTTTTGAGCGAAATTTATTCTTCGTCAAAATACCAGTAACCAAGATTAACAAATTTCAACATGACATTTAGGGTTTGTTCATCTTGTAATTGTTCGTAGTAAAGTACATCGGTTTCACATAATAGGTCGATGGTTTCCATGGGTAGTGGTATTTTTTTACCGTTGATATAAGCCGTATCCTCTATTTTTACAATACGTATACTTGGTACACGATAGAGTTCAGCGCCAGATTTTAGGATTTCTTCAAATTCATCTAGCTCATATGAGGGATCAACTGGGATGATGTTGAGATCATGCATAGGAATAGTGATGTGTTTACCAAACCAGTCATTGAATAAGTCTGGGTTTTTGATAAGGTCGATCATTTGTCCTTGTAGTTTTTTTAATTCATATGGTTGGATTCGATAAGGATCATTTGGTAATTTTAAGTCTGGGTCTTGATAGAAGATGCCATTGGGTAAGTTATCAATCACATAATCAGCAAAACCACTGAGTAGTTCTTGTGATGTTTGAGTTCTAAATCCTACGGAGTAACTGAGCGATTCTCCAATTGATACCCCATTATGTGGAAAGCCAATTGGAATATATAAAATATCACCCGCAGTGATTTCTTCATCAATAATTGGCTCATAATCTTCTACATGCAGTAGCGCTTTGTGAGCACTGAACTGTTTGTAATTAGGATTACGATCACCAACCTGCCAACGACGGCAACCTTTGCCTTGGATAATAAAGACATCATAATTATCAATATGAGGTCCAACACCTGCACCTTGTGTGGCGTAGGAGATCATTAGGTCTTCAAATTGCCATTGAGGAATACATTTGAATGGTTCAACTAATGTGGCTGCTTGTTCATGCCAATGGTCAACTGCTTGTACAAGGAGGCTCCAATGGTCTTGACCTAGGTGACTATAATCGATAAATGGACCGTAGGCGGCGTCCCATATGCCGTTTTTGTTGGTAACGATTCGGCTTTCAATTTCTTCTTCCATGGCAAGGCCAGCTAGTTCTTCTGGGGTGATTGGGTCGATAAAGTTGCTAAAAGCATCACGCAAGATGACCGGCTTTTTTTGCCAATAATTGGTTAAAAAATCATCCCAATCGATAGTTAATTTGTTACTCATTGAATGCCCCTTGTAAATTAAATAATTGACAAAAGTTAGTGGTTGTTTGTTTTGCAATTGTTTCTAGAGATACGCCTTTTAATGCCGCCAAGTAATTAGCCACTTCCCGAACATAAGCGGGTTGGTTTTCTTTCCCGCGATAAGGAACGGGGGCTAAATAAGGCGAATCAGTTTCAATCAATATGCGATCTAATGGAACATATCTTGCTACATCTCGTAACGGTTCGGCATTTTTAAAGGTAATGATGCCAGAAAATGAGATATAAAAGCCAATATCTAATAAGGCTTTGGCCGTATCAATATCTTCAGTAAAGCAATGTAGTACACCGGAATAAGCTTGCTCTTCTTTTAGGAGTTTTAGTGTGTCTTGCTTGGCATTCCGAGTGTGAACAATGATCGGTTTTTTTAGTTGCTTGCCTAATTTTATATGTTCAATAAAGTTGGCTTGTTGCAATTCAATATTATCTTGTTGGTAGTAATAATCCAAACCTGTTTCACCTAAAGCGATAACATTGTCTTCTTGAGCAAGGCGAGCAAAACGTTCGGCATCGTAGGGCTCATCATCCAAATTGAGTGGGTGAATTCCACATGAAAATGAGCACTGTTTTTGGTATGGCATGAGCATTGTTTTCATCGATTCATAGCCTGAAAGTGTGGTTGCCACGCTTAGGCAATGTTTCACCTCGTTGTTTTGTGCTTCTTGCAATACGCTATCAATCGATTTGTTTGTATAGTCCAAACTGTCTAGATGACAGTGCGAATCAATTAGAAACATATTTTACTCTTTTTAATTATCTGAATGATGTTCGAAATCTCGAACTGGTTTTATGGTTGACCATGAGCGACAGCTCGGACATAGCCAATAGAGGGTGTTAACCGTAAATCCACATTTTTGGCAACGGTAATTGGGAACTGATTTTATTTGTTCACCAACCATGTTGCGAAGTAGTAATAAGCTCTCTTTAGCTTTTCCTTGTTCAGCATCGGCAACATGGTAATCCATTAAGCGATAGAATCCTTTTAGATTTGGGTGTTTTAATAATTCACGATAAAGGTAATATTGCGCTGCATCGAGTCCATTGTCTTTTTCAACAATGTCGGCTAGCATCAATTCGGCAACATTGCCAGTATCTTGTTTGACACAAATTTCGAGGAATTGTTTAAATAGCTGAGGTTGATTAAGTTTTGCGTAACATGCTTTTAATAATGGTAACGCTTCACCGATTAATGCTTTATCTTGATTTAATATTTGTTGGAAAGACTCGATTGCTTGTTCAGCTTTATCTTGCGCCATAAATACTCGCCCAAGCATTAATGATGTTCGTGCACAATTAGCGTCCGCAGCCGCTGATTTTTTTAGTAAAGTGTAAGCTTGATCCAAATCATTATTAGCAATAGCGATGGCAGCAAGCTCACAATAAAATTGGGCTATTTCGATTTTGTATTTTACATTGCCAAGTTTGACCAGTCTGGTGGCAGCGTTAATTGCGTTATTCCATTCGCTAGTTGATTGATATATGATTAGCAGTTGTTGTAGGGCATGTTGTTGAAAGTCTTCTTCGTCGATTAGCTGTAAAAACATCTCTTCTGCGCGATCGTAAAAACCTGCCACCATGTAATCTCGACCAAGCTGTTGAATAGCTAATAGTCTTTGTTCAAAGGTTAATGAGGCGCTTTCCATTAATGCTTGGTGAATACGTATTGCGCGGTCTACTTCGCCTCGTGAACGGAATAAGTTACCTAAGGTAAGATGGGCTTCAAGTGTGCCTTCATCTTCTTTTAACATGTCAAGGAAGAGGTCAACAGCCTTATCTTTTTGGTTTGACAAAAGAAAGTTTAGGCCATCTACATATTCTCGAGATAGTCGGTTAGATTCATTTAAATATTTTTGTTTGGCATTTCTATCTCCCATGTACCAGCCGTATCCGGCTGCTATGGGGAGTAATAGAAATAACAATTCAAACATAATTACCTATTTTTCTAATTTGGTTAAATTTTGATGCGTATTTTCATCATATTTTTTCTGTAATTTATTTAGTTTACGTTTTGTTGATGAGTGTTGGAATTTTGATTTTAGGAAGTAAATTCCAGTTAATATCCAACCAACTAAAAAGCCTGAACCAAATAAAATAGCAAGTAATACCGATAACCTAACTTCTGTTTTAGCAATTAAATAGTTGAAGGTGACTAATTGATTATTAGCTGAACCTATTGTTATCGATATGGCGAAAATAAGAATTATCAATAAAATTGATATCACTAATTTCATAATTTTAACCTTTTTATTTTATTAAAAATCTCTAAATAACTAAAATTTTTTTGTAAAATTTGTTGTTTATAAAATCATCTGACTACTATATTCCATTTTCTAGCATAAAAACAGCTTATTAATGCAATTAACCAAGCAAGAACAACGCCTAATATAAGGTCATAAGCCGAATGCATACCCAATAATAGCCGACTTGCTTCAATCAGTGTTGACCAGACTACGATGGCGGTCACAATTATAAAATGTCGTCTAAAACTAAGTAATGTTATTGCTAAAAAAGCCCATGTTGCTGCAAATAATGTATGTCCAGATGGAAAAGCATAGCCTGTTTCTTGTTGCCAATGTTTTGACAACCAAGATGGTATTGTAGTTGTATTAGTCAGTAGCTGTTCTATGTTGGCTTTTCGTTCAGCTCTTGTTTGGGAATAAAATTGTTTGTCGCTAAAATGATACTCTTTAGCTAACCATAGAACATATGGTCTTGATTCAGCTGTTTGTTGTTTGATTAAACTTTTAATGATTTGTCCACCCAACATTGCGCTGACTAAAATTAACAATATAACTAAGATATTTTTTTTATTGGCCAATAGTAGACAGAACAGTAGAAAAAATAGTCCTGATGTGATTATTGCCCAAGGATAACTTGCTGTTTCGGTTATCCAAAAAAAATATTCAGATGAATTATTAAGTGCTGACGGTTGCCAATGCCAATTTACGACTATTACAGATAACGGTATAATTAGAAATAAGACTAATGCCGCTATTGTTTTTTTTATTACTAACCCCATTTAAAAACTCAATTAAGCATAAAATTTGATTTATTTTAACATGGAAGAACGATTTGTTTTTAAAAAATCTTATCTATGTGTTTACTAAATTTGGAGATAATAATGCAATTAAAACATGTTGCACAAGCCAAACTGCCAACACCATGGGGATGTTTTACCATTGTTGGTTTTGAAGAGATTGCAACAGGTAAGGATCATGTGGCATTAGTGTTTGGTGATATCAATGAAGAAACGTCAATTTTGACGCGTGTTCATTCAGAGTGTTTAACCGGTGATGCATTATTTAGTTTGCGTTGTGATTGTGGTTTTCAGTTAGGAGCCGCGTTAAAACAAATCGCTAAAGAAGGTAAAGGGATTTTAATTTATCATCGCCAAGAAGGGCGTAATATTGGGTTATTAAATAAGATCAGAGCCTATGCCCTTCAAGATCAAGGTTTAGACACGGTTGAAGCAAATGAGCAATTAGGGTTTGCGGCAGATGAGCGTGATTTTACTTTATGTGCCGATATGTTGACGCTGTTAGGGGTGTCAAAAATTCGTCTGTTAACGAATAACCCTGAAAAGATTAAAGTGCTTGAACAAGCAGGAATTAAGGTTACCGAGCGCGTTCCTTTAGAAGTAGGGGAGAACCCGAATAATGAGCATTATTTAGCAACCAAAGCCAATAAGTTAGGGCATTTGTTGCATTTACATCGTCATTAGTTTTTAATATTTTAAATTGTTTAACCTCAATATTTAATATTGAGGTTGATTTTTTGGGGCGATTAATCGTTTAATTAATCTTTATCGCAACGAAGCACTCCACCGTTGGCAATTTGGTCTTTAGAGATTTCGTGCATGATAATTTGTACTGCTTCAGGTTTGCAGTTGAGTGTTTCGACAATTGCATTTGTTACGCGTTTAGCCATTTCACGTTTTTGTTCGATGGTGCGTCCTTCTAAGAAGTCGATAACGACATTCGGCATAAATATCTCCTAATGATTAATTGTGGCAAGTTGTGCATCAGTTAATGCGATGTCTTGATTATGGCAAATACCAATACCGGATTGTATGATTTTTTCAGCAATCGCTTTTGCTTCCTCTAATGAGTGCATTGTGTAGGTTCCACATTGATATTCGTTTAATTCTGGAATTTCTGATTGTGATTTTACATTTAGCACATCATGCATGGATTTTAACCAAGCATCAACTACCAACGATTCGTTAGGTTTACCAATTAAGCTCATATAAAAACCAGTACGGCATCCCATTGGGGATATATCTATAATTTCGACATTATCACTGTTTAAATGGTCGCGCATAAAGCCAGCAAATAGGTGTTCTAATGTATGAATCCCTTTTTCAGGTAATAGTGCTTTATTAGGAATGGTAAAGCGAAGATCAAATACAGTTATGTCATCACCTTTAGGGGTTGCCATGGTTTTAGCTATTCGCACAAAAGGTGCTTTCATTTTAGTATGATCGACTTTAAAACTGTCTAATAAAGGCATAATGTTCTCCTTAGTTTATAATCAAGCTATTTTGATTAATTAGCTCGATTTATTCCACCTTTTTTATTCATTGATTTAATAAATCTAACATTTCTTGTTCATCAATGACTTTTATTCCTAGCTCTTCTGCTTTAGTAAGCTTTGAACCTGCTGATTCACCCGCAATCACTAAGTCGGTTTTTTTAGAAACACTACCAGTAACTTTAGCACCGAGTTTTTTTAGTTTGTCTTTTGCTTCGTCACGGGTTAATTGTGATAATGTTCCGGTTAATACAATGGTTTTGCCCGAGAATGGTGAGTCAATTGTTAATGGTTCTACTTCGACATCAGGCCAATGTATTCCGATTTCCGGACTGGTTAGTTGGTCAATGACATCACGATTATGGGGTTCTTGAAAAAAGTCGATAATACTTTCAGCGATCACTTCACCAACATCACTTACAGTTTGTAGTTGCTCTAATGAAGCGTTTTCGATCGCCGTTAAGTTACCAAATTGGTTAACTAAATTTTCAGCTGTGACTTCACCAACATTTGGTATGCCCAAGGCGAATATAAATCGATTTAAGGTCGTGTCTTTAGATTGATTTAATGCGTTAATTAGGTTGTTGGCTAATTTTTGCCCGACTTTGTCTAATGAACATAAAATTGGTAAGGTTAGCTTGTAAAGATCAGCCGGTGTTTTGACATAATCTTTGTCTACTAATTGTTCGATTATTCTATCCCCGAGTCCATCAACGTTCATTGCCCGGCGAGATACGAAGTGTTTTAGGGCTTCTTTGCGCTGTGCTGGGCAAATCAATCCACCGGCACAACGAGAGATTGCTTCACCTTCATCGCGAACAATAAGGGAGCCACAAATAGGGCAGTGGGTTGGGAAGATGATTTCTTTGGTGTCAGCTGGTCGCCGATCTTGGATGACTGAAACAATTTGTGGAATCACATCACCTGCACGGCGTACAGTGACATAATCACCTTCTCGAATACCTAAACGCTCAATTTCATCACTGTTGTGGAGCGTTGCATTACTGACGATAACCCCTGCTACCGATACCGGCTCTAGTCTTGCTACTGGTGTTATGGCACCGGTACGACCAACTTGGAAGTCGACTTTTTTAAGCTGTGTTACTTCTTCTTGCGCTGGAAATTTGAATGCTGTGGCCCAACGAGGTGCACGGGCAACAAAACCAAGCTCTTGTTGTTGTGCAATACTGTTGACTTTGATAACTACACCGTCAATATCAAAATCAAGTGACATTCTTTCCTCACCAATTTCATGAAAGTAGGCAAGTGCTTCTTGGACACCTTGGCGAATCTGGACTTTGTCGCTCACTGGTAAACCCCAAGCTTTAAATTGCATTAGACGGTCATAATGGTTATCAGGTAGAGTTGCGCCCTCATTAATACCAACTCCATAACAGAAAAAAGAGAGCGGTCTTTTGGCGGTGATTTTAGGATCTAATTGCCTTAAGGAACCTGCGGCGGCATTCCGAGGATTTGCAAATGTTCTTTCCTTGCGTTTTTCCGCATCTGCATTTAATTTGGCAAAACCTTTGTGTGTCATAAAGACTTCGCCACGTACCTCTAATCGAGTAGGTATGTTTTCACCTTTTAATACCAGTGGAATAGTTCTTATGGTTTTTACATTTGAAGTTATATCTTCACCAGTAGTGCCATCGCCACGCGTTGCTGCTCGAACGAATCGTCCATTTTCGTATAATAAACTTACCGCTAACCCGTCAAGTTTTAACTCACAGCAGTATTCAACTGATTGGCTACTAGTGAGATGTAAGCGATCTTTTACCCTTTTATTAAAGGCGTTAAAACTTAATTCATCAAATACATTATCAAGTGATAGCATCGGTAGTTCATGTTTTACCGAGTCAAATTGTGACAGAGGTGTGCCTCCTACACGTTGTGTTGGTGAGTCGGATGTGATGAGTTCAGGGTGATTGTGTTCTAGATTTTGGAGTTGTTTTATTAATTTATCATATTCTACGTCGGGAATTTCTGGTGCATCAAGCACATAATAACAGTATTCATGATGTCTTATCAGATTGCGTAAAGCAGTTATCTGTTCTGTTACCTCGTGTAGAGATTCAGAATCATTTACTGAATTTTCAGTTATATTTGGCATGATTTTTAACTCTTAAATTAAAATAAAAGTTTGAGAATTAGCAATAAAATAGTACGTAACTAAATTTAGTACAATAGGTGTTGATAAATATAGTTTGTAAACCAACATAAACTAACTATTCCACCAATTTTCATTAGTGGAATAGTTTTAAAAAAAGAGTTCTTATGATTAAATTTCGTTACAAGCTTTTTTAATGCGTTCTTTATAACTATCAATCTTTTGTGGTGTCATCATGTGATGTTCATCATCAAGTACTACACCATTGACATCGTCAGCGATACGTTGCGCAGTTTGTAACATAAGTTTGAAGTTTTGTTGATTGTTACCATGAGTTGGCGCAACCATAAATATTGATACACCCGGTGTGGTAAATTCGTGCATGGTTTCAGGATCTAAATAACCTGGGCTAATCATGTTAGCTAAACTAAATAAAATTGGGCCATTGCCGGCTGGGTCAACATGGCGATGGAAAATTTGCATATCACCAAATTGGAATCCTGATTGCATTATGCTAGCTAACAGTACATCACCTTGTAATGATTTGCCATTTATACCGGTTACGTTTAAGACAATAATTTCAGTTTGGTTGTCTTCACCCACATCTAGTTTTTGATTGCTTTGTTCTTCAGATACTGATTGAGCCGTTTTTTGGACTTCTTTAACCTTTGGTGTTTCAGGTTCTTCAGCAAAAATTTCTTGTTGAAAGTTGATTGTAGGCTCGTTATCAGCCTTATCGTCAATTTCTTCGTCATTATTATTTGAAAATAGATCTTCTTGAAGAGGTAAATGTTCTTCCTCTTCTTTCACGTTTTCTTTAACGTTCTCTTGTTCAACTACTACTGACTCAACTGGGTTATTACTTTCATCCTGTTTATTTTTAGGCGTGAGTAATATTACATCGTCTTCTTCGCCGTAGATGTCTTCAAATTGTTGAGTATTTGGTGTGAATTTATCTTTTTTGCCTGACTTAAATAAAGAAGAACGTTCTTTTTTATTGATCCAGAGCCCATGAATCAATAATGCAATAATGACTAAGGACGCAATAACAATTAGAACAGTACGTAAATTATCCATAATACCCATCTCAGAATTAAATTAAATATAGATTTAAATTATTCAATAATATAATTGAAAAAAAAGGATTAAAAAATACCACAATTAAATTTTTTTACTTTTTATTCGTAAGCTAAATCCATACTCACTTATTACAGCACTAAAAATCAATTCGCATATATTACTTTATTTCTCCAAATAATCATAATATCAATCCTAATTTTTTTATTATTATTGTTTCGTTATGGTTAAATTTAGTAAATTTTTAGAACTCTGTGCTATTAAGGTGTTAAGATACTTACAATCAATGCATATTTTTTGTAAAATCACCGATCACTTTTGAATGATTTCATTGTTTTTTATTAAAAAATAATTATTAAGTTACCGAGGTCTTTTTTATATGAGATTTAATAAGCTATTACTTACGCTGGCATTATCTGGTCTATTGTTATTAACTGGTTGTGATAATAATCAATCCCAATCAGCTAATGGCCAATTACCCAAGGTAACTGTTTTTAAAGTCCAACCTTTAGATTATACCCTTAAAATTAGTTTACCTGGACGAGTTGTTGCATCGCAAATAGCTGAAATTCGCCCACAAGTTAGTGGAATTGTGTTAAATCGTGAATTTGAAGAAAGTTCGAATGTTAAAGCTGGGCAATCACTTTATCAGATCGATCCTGCTATTTATCAAGCTAATTATGATAGTGCGGTGGCAAGTGTAGAAAGTGCAAAAGCTAATGCTAATATTGCGCAACTTACTTTAAAACGTTATGCAGGGCTATTAAATACTAAATCCATCAGCCAACAAGAATATGATAAAGCTGCTGCTGATGCTAAACAAGCTGAAGCAAGTGTTTTAGTTGCTCAAGCAGCAGAACACGCTGCTAAAGTTAATTTAGATTATACTAAAGTTTATTCGCCAATTGATGGTTATATTGGTAAATCAAGTGTGACTGAAGGTGCGCTAGTTTCTGCTGGACAAGCTGCTCCACTTGCACTAGTTCAACAACTTGATCCAATTTATGTTGATATGACTGAAGCGGCGACTCGCTATAATAAATATCTTCAAGATGAAAATATTGTTTATGAACCCGCTAAAGGCAATAACGTTGATCTGTTCTTTAATGATGGTTCTAAATACGCATTATCAGGTAGCATTAAATTTTCAGATATGACAGTTAATGAGACTACAGGTACTGTTACGTTGCGTTCACAATTTTCAAATAGTGAAGGTAAAATTTTACCAGGTATGTTTGTTAAACCACAAATGACATTAGGTACTATTAAAAATGCAGTGTTAGTGCCTCAACAAGGTATTACTAGTAACCAAAAAGGCCAATATACAGCTAAGATTTTAAAATCAGATGGTGCAGTTGAATATCGCCAAGATATTAAAATTTATACCGGTATAGGTGGTTATTGGGTGGTAACTAGTGGAATTAATATCGGTGAAGAAGTTATTACAACAGGCCTACTTAATTTAACTGGGGTTGAAACAGGAACAGCTATGAAAGCGGTTGCAGTTGGTAAGCCTGCTGAACTGACTCAAGAGCAGTTAGATAGTCTCATCAAAAACAGCGTGAAATAAGGTAGATTTAATTATGGCTAAGTTTTTTATTGATAGACCTGTTTTTGCATGGGTAATTGCTATCATGATGATGCTGGGCGGTGCTTTGTGTATTAAGTTACTTGCTGTTGAACAGTATCCTGATATTGCACCACCTGCTGTTACGGTTTCAGCGGTTTATCCAGGTGCTGATGCACAAACAATTGAAAATACAGTTACGCAGTTAATTGAGCAAAACTTAACTGGTTTGGATAATTTGATTTATATGAAATCAACCAGTAGTGCTCAAGGTGTGGTACAAACTACGTTAACTTTTGCACCTGGTACTAGCCCTGATTTTGCGCAGGTACAGGTATTAAATAAAGTAGAAAGTATTAAATCTCGTTTACCAGAAAGTGTTCAAAAAAATGGGGTTTCGGTTGCTAAAAATAACACCAACTTCTTAAAAGTTATCGGCTTCTACTCAACCAATCCTCAAAAAACACAGGCAGATATAGCTGACTTTATTTATTCAACTGTACAAGATCAGATTCGTCGTGTACAAGGGGTAGGTGATACGCAGTTATTTGGTTCTGAATATGCAATGCGTATTTGGTTAGATCCAAATAAACTTAATTATTTTAATCTGTCGATTGAAGAAATTATTAGTGCTATCCAAGCGCAAAATGCACAGGTTACTGCAGGGCAATTAGGTGCTTTACCAGCCACTAAAGGGCAAGAACTTAATGCCACCATTACTGCTCAATCACGTTTAAAAACACCAGAGCAATTTCAAAATATTTTACTTCGTGTTAATACAGATGGTTCAAATGTTTTATTAAAAGATGTAGCAAAAGTTGAAATTGGTGCAGCTGATTATAATTTCCTTTCTCGTTATGATGGTAAACCATCAGCCGGTTTAGGTATTTATTTAGCAACAGGTGCTAACCAACTTGATACATCTGAGAAAGTTGACAAAAAAATTGAAGAGTTGTCTCATATTTTCCCTGAGGATATTAAATTTGCGTATCCTTATGATACAACACCATTTGTTAAATTATCGATCAACAACGTAGTACATACCTTAATCGAAGCAATCATTTTGGTTGTTATCGTTATGTATGTGTTTTTACAAAATCTGCGTTCTACACTTATTCCAACCATCACCGTACCAGTAGTATTGTTAGGTACGTTTGCGGTTCTATATATCTGTGGATTTACCATTAATACGTTATCCATGTTTGCTATGGTACTGGCCATCGGTCTTCTGGTCGATGATGCCATTGTGGTTATTGAGAACGTTGAACGTATTATGCATGATGAAGGGCTTTCGCCTTATGATGCAACCGTTAAATCGATGGAACAAATTACTTCTGCTTTAGTTGGTATTGCTGTGGTACTTTCAGCAGTATTCGTACCAATGGCATTTTATGGTGGTGCAGCAGGGGGGATTTATCGTCAATTTTCAATCACTATTGTAACGTCAATGTCATTATCAGTGGTGATGGCAATTGTGTTAACACCAGCACTTTGTGCACAAATTTTAAAAGCGCCGTCAAAAAGCAAAATTAAGAAAGCTACGATTGGTGAAAAATTAGGAAGTATGCCTCCATTTAGCTGGTTTTCAATTGGTACTAAATGGTTCTTCAATAAATTTAATAATGTATATAACAAAAGTTTACATGCCTATGAAAAAGGTGTAATTAAATTTATTCGATATCCTCTCGTTTCATTTATTTGCTATGCGTTAATTGTTGTTGCTTTAATATTTGGCTTTAATCGCTTACCAACTGGCTTCTTACCAAATGAAGATCAGGGTGTATTAATTGTCATGGTCGAATTACCACCCGGTTCTACATTAGAACAAACCATGGGTGTGTTGAATAAAACCTCTAATTTCTATATGGAGAAAAAGGCTGACTCAGTGAAGGAAATCTTTACCGTTGCTGGTTTTAGTATGGTTGGTCGTGGTCAAAATATGGGGCTTGGCTTTATTCGATTAAAAGATTGGGATGAGCGTACTCGTCCAGACCAAAAAGTTGATGCTTTAGTTGGTAGTGGTTGGGGATTTGCTTCAACAATAACTGAAGGTCGTGTCATTATTACCAATGTACCAGCAGTGCCGTCACTTGGTATGGCTAATGGTTTCTCATATATGTTAAAAGATACCTCAGGCCTTGGACATGATGCATTGATGGGGGCATTTTTCCAATTATTGAGACAAGCTTCTCAAAATCCTAAGTTACAACAAGTTCGTCCTGGTAGTATGTTAGATGTTCCACAATATAAAATTAATGTGGATTTCGAAACGGCTCAAGCGCTTGGTGTTGCGGTAAGTAGTGTTAATACCGTGCTTTCAACTGCATTAGGTTCAGCTTATATTGATGACTTTGTTTATAATAACCGTGTTAAAAAGGTTTATTTACAATCTGATGCGGCTTATCGAATGCTTCCTGATGATTTTAGTTTCTGGCATGTGAAAAATCAAAAAGGTGAAATGGTACCTTATGATGCTTTTGCAACCACAACAAAAAGTTATGGTTCACCGTCACTTGTTCGTTATGATGGTGTAGCGGCAATGGGTATTAGTGGTTCGGCTGCACCTGGGTTGAGTTCTGGTCAGGCTATGGCGACTATGGAAGAATTATCTAAAAACTTACCTAAGGGCTTCTCGTTTGACTGGACAGATATTTCTTATCAAGAACGTCAAACAGGTTCTCAAACTACAACACTTTATTATATTTCAATCATCGTGGTGTTCTTGTCGTTAGCCGCTCTATATGAAAGCTGGACAGTACCTATTTCGATCCTATTTGTGATCCCATTAGGTATTATCGGTACCGTATATGCGACGATGTTTAGAGGTCTTGATAACGATATTTACTTTATTGTTGGACTTTTAACTACGATGGGCTTATCGGCTAAGAATGCTATTTTGATTGTGGAATTTGCTAAAGATGCACTCGAAAAAGAAGGTAAATCATTAATCGATGCAACGTTAGAAGCTTGTCGTCTACGTTTACGTCCAATCTTAATGACTTCGTTTGCTTTCATTCTTGGTGTGTATCCATTAGCAACAAGTAGTGGTGCTGGTTCTGTAAGCCAGAATGCGGTAGGTACAGGGGTAATCGGTGGTATGTTGACAGCAACATTCTTGGCGATATTCTATGTTCCGCTATTCTTCTTATTTGTAACTAAAGTATTTACTAAACATAAGAATAAAGTCGTATTGCCAACTAACTTTACAGGCAACACTGAAAATAAATAACCAATAGGTTAGATTTAAAAAGCACCAATAATCTTGGTGCTTTTTTTATGTGCTTTTTGGAATTAATCTTTTAAACGATAATTGAGTTTGTATTCAGTTAAATTTTGCGTTGAGGAACGGGGTTTTTGAGTGATATAAACCAGATATTGAGGTGATTTTTTTAAAGATTAGACTTTATCGATGTGATTTAACTAAGTGTTGGGTCATATGCGCATGGGTAATCGCGATTGCGAGCGCATCAGCGGCATCTGCTTGAGGGCTTGCAGGTAGTTTAAGTAATAACTTAACCATGTGCTGTACTTGCTTTTTATCCGCTGCTCCTGTTCCAACTACGCTTTGCTTAACTAATCGTGCGGCATATTCAAAAACGGGTAAATCATTGTTAACCGCTGCAACAATGGCAGAACCTCGTGCTTGACCTAATTTTAGTGCGGAATCGGCATTATGAGCCATAAACACTTGTTCAATAGCAAACATGTCTGGTTGAAATTGGAGGATGATTTCGCTTACTCCGGCGTAGACACGTTTTAAACGCGTTGGTAAGTCATCAACTGCAGTACGGATACAACCACTGCCAAGATAGGTTAGTTGTCGTCCCGTTTGGCGAATTACACCGTAACCCGTCAAACGAGAACCTGGGTCAATCCCCAGAATGATAGTCATTAGAGTGCTGCTGCAACTTCGTCTGACACTTCTCCGTTATGATAAACTTCTTGAACATCATCACAATCTTCAAGCATGTCAATAAGACGTAGTAGTTTTGGTGCAGACTCTATATCCAAATCAACTTTAGTGGCTGGAATCATTGAAACTTCAGCTGATTCAGCGACTAAGCCTGCTGCATCTAGTGCATCTTTAACTTCACCGAATGATTCAGGTGTTGTAAATACATCAATAGCACCATCGTCATATGTCACAACATCATCAGCACCAGCTTCAAGCGCAGCATCCATGACTTGATCTTCGTCAGTTCCAGTTGGATATGAGATAACGCCTTTTTTGGTGAATAAGTAAGATACAGAACCATCAGTACCTAGGTTTCCACCCGTTTTAGTAAAAGCATGACGAACTTCTGATACTGTGCGGTTACGATTATCACTTAAGCATTCTACCATTACTGCTGTACCTGCTGGTCCATAACCTTCATAGATGATAGTTTCCATATTCGTATCATCTTCACCACCAACACCACGAGCAATTGCTCTGTTCATGGTATCTCGAGTCATGTTGTTAGATAATGCTTTGTCCATAGCAGCTCGTAGACGAGGGTTAGACGCTGGATCGCCACCACCAAGTTTTGCTGCTGTTACAAGTTCGCGAATAATTTTGGTAAAGATTTTACCGCGCTTAGCATCTTGAGCTGCTTTGCGATGTTTGGTATTGGCCCATTTACTATGACCTGCCATAAAATTCTCCAGATTAAATAATTTAAAAATCGAGCTATTTTAACAAACTTTTAGCTAAAGTTCATTATCAATCTCTTTATTCCTTTTCTGCTGTTAATAATAAAGTTTTTATTAGAGTCATTTCAATCAAAGTTGAGTATGTGGGTATACAACATTGGTCTTATTTATTGCTGAAAGTTTGAAAAGAATAGTACTTATAGGTATATAACGTTAAATTGTATTAATAATTAAAAAATCGCTCTATAAGCTTTGTGCAACACTTGTTTAGTGCTCTTAGGCTTGAATAAATTTTTAGTTAGTAAAAAATAAAAAAAGCGCCCTATCAAGCAGCGCTTTTAATTTGTTAAATATAATATGGTTTAAAATTTTTACTAACTCATTCCATATTGTTTTAATTTTTTGCGTAAAGTACCACGGTTGATACCAAGCATATTTGCTGCTCGAGTTTGATTGCCACGAGTATATTGCATAACCATATCAAGGAATGGGTGTTCAACTTCAGCTAACACTAATTCGTATAGATCAGTAGGATCTTCACCATTTAATTGTGATAAATAGTTTTTTAAAGCTTGTTTTACCGAATCTCGTAAAGGCTTTTGTGTTATTTGGTCTTGAGAGTTTACAGTTGTAAATTTAAGTGCTGCAGCTGTAACGCGTTGTTCTGACATAGTATTTTTAACTCTTTTATTTGTTTCTAATTTGACTAAAAAATGCTTTTAGTGTTTTTACTTGCTCACTTGTATTGCTAAGTACACTAAATAAGCGCCTGAATTGATCACTATCAGCATAACTCTTGGTATACCAATTTACATGCTTTCTGGCAATCCTTAATCCTTTGTATTCTCCATAAAATTGATAAAGATCTTCAAGGTGTGTTAACACAATTTGTTCGACTTCATCAATTGTTTTATTTTTTTTTAACTGTCCGTGTGCTAAATAGAATGCAATTTCTTCAAATATCCAAGGTCGCCCCTGTGCCGCTCGGCCGATCATTATACCATCAGCTTGCGTATATTTGAAAACATCTTTTGCTTGTTCTGGTGTACAAATATCACCATTTGCAATTACCGGAATCGTTACCTTTTCTTTCACTGCTTTTATGGAGTCATATTCGACTTCTCCATTGAATAAGCATGCACGACTTCGCCCATGAATAGTAATAGCCTTTATGCCACAATCCTGCGCAATTTGTGCGATTTCAATGCAATTTCTATTATTTTTATCCCATCCAGTCCGAGTTTTTAGTGTTACTGGCACATCAACTGAGCCAACAACTTTTTGCAAAATATTTTTTATTAAATCTGGATGCTGCATTAATGCAGAACCAGCTAATTTTTTATTTACTTTTTTAGCAGGGCATCCCATATTAATATCAATTAATTGAGCACCATGTTTGACATTAAATTCAGCAGCTCTAGCCATTTCATCTGGATCTGAGCCAACAATTTGGACTGCACGTATACCAACATCATCAGTTGAAATCATTCTTAATGCTGATTTGTCAGTATGCCATACATCTGAATTAGCTAAAAACATTTCAGAAATAGTCATTCCTGCACCAAAGCGATGACATAAATTTCTAAATGGTTTATCGCTTATTCCTGCCATAGGGGCCGCAATTAAATTGTTTTTTAATGTGACCTTGCCAATGCTAAGCAAATTAAGGTCGGCTATATTACGCATTTTTCCTCTAAGTTAAAAGGGGGTAATGTCACATTTTTACTTTTTTTTACCAGTAATTCGGCACCACTCTTCTTGTTCAATAATAGGATCAAGTTCAAAATGAGTCTGATATGCTTCATATACACTTTGAGATTGAGTGGCTAAAATACCTGATAATCCTAGTTTTCCATTAGTTTTTACAAGGTTATTGATCTGTGGTTCAAGTTCTTTTAAAGGGCCAGCTAATATGTTTGCGACAACAACATCTGCTTGTAAATTATTTGGAAGATCTTTTGCTAAATATAGTTCAATTTTTTCACTAACATTATTTCGCTCAGCATTGTCACGACTTGCTTGGATCGCTTGAGGATCAATATCTACTCCAATGACTCGCTTAGCGCCTAATTTTAATGCAGCAATGGCTAAAATGCCTGAACCGCAACCATAATCAATCACAATCTTGTTGTTTAGATCTAGACTATCTAACCAAGTTAAACATAATGCTGTTGTCGGGTGGGTCCCCGTTCCAAATGCTAGACCAGGATCTAACATTACGTTGACTGCATTAGGATCAGGAATGTCTCGCCAGCTAGGGCATATCCATAATCTTTTACCAAACTGCATTGGATGAAAGTTGTCCATCCACTCTCTTTCCCAATCTTTATCTTCTAGCTGTTCAATTTTATAGGAATATTGGTCTAGATTTAGTATCGCTTTTAATTCATCAATATCTATTTGAGCATCATAAAGTCCAACTACGTCGGTGTTTCCCCAAAGTTTCGTTTCACCAGGTAATGGTTCAAAAACAGGGTTATCATAAGTGTCTTGAAAAGTGACTGATACAGCACCCGATTCTTCTAGTTGCTCGCTGATTTGTTCAGCTAATTCATTAGTAGTGTTAATTCTGAGTTGAATCCAAGGCATAGTTTTTTCCTGTTTGGCCAAATAGGTTGGCGATAATAAATACAACTAATCCGATCAGTAACGATGGTATGATTGGATGGAAAGCATAAATCTTAATGTTATAAACAGCGAGAAGAGTATAGCTTATTGCACCAGCTAACATTGAGCAAAGTGCCCCTGTTGCATTCGCTTTTTTCCAGTATAATCCGAGTACTAATGGCCATAAAAATACTGCTTCAAGCCCACCAAATGCTAGTAAATTAAGCCAGATGATCATTTCGGGTGGTTTCCATGCGGCTAATATCAATAATCCACCAAAGAAATAGGTAATGGTAACTGATAATCGAGTTAGCATTTTATCACTAAATTTGGTATTTGGTCTTATCGTTAGGAATAGATCTTTAATAATAACCGATGATACTTGTAGTAGTTGGGCATTAATTGTGGACATTATAGCTGAAAGTGGTGCAGCCAAAAAGATTCCTGCAGCCAAAGGAGGCATAACTTTTATAATTAATGTGGGTACAATTTGATCCGGAATCGTTAAATCACTCACTATCGCACGACCGAGTGCTCCAGATAAATGCATAGTTAACATGATGATTGTTACAACTATAGTACCAATAATAATACCTTGGTGTACCGCTTTACTATCTTTATAGGCCATGCAACGAACAGCAGTATGTGGTAAACCAACAACACCAAAGCAGACTAAAACCCAAAAAGAAGCCATAAAAGGGAAGTCCATAAAATTATTTGGTCCTTGTGGTGTTAATAAAGCCGGATCGATTGTATATAAACTGTCAATAATATTTGTAATCCCACCACCAGCGTAAATAATTGCGACTAAAAGTAAAATGGCACCGATTATCATAACTAAGCCTTGGAAAGCATCATTTAAAATGCTGGCTCTAAAACCACCAAAAGCCGTATATATTACTGTGCCGAATCCAAAAATAATTAATCCATTGTCATAAGGAATACCGACAGATGATTCTAATAAACGGGCTCCTCCTACAAATTGTACTGTCATCGCACCAACAAAAGCAGTAATTAAAGCGATACTTGCAAACCATACAATCATTTTACTTTTATAATGAGAATAGAGCATATCACTAAGCGTTATTGCATTGTATTTACGGGCTAAAATAGCAAACTTTTTACCTAAAATGCCCAGTGAAAGTAATACAGTAGGGACTTGGATCATTGATAAAAGCACCCAGCCAAGTCCATATTTATAAGCAGCCCCTGGCCCACCGATGAATGAACTAGCACTAATATAAGTTGCAGCCAAGGTCATAGCCAGTAAAAAACCGCCCATGGTGCGATTACCAATAAAATAGTCAGTAAATTGGTTTACTTTCTTTCTTTTTATATAAGCGTAAATTGATAACGCAAATACAAATATAAGGTAAATAATAAGAGGAAGAATAATATCTAATTGCACGCTTAATGGCCTATTCTAATGGAATATTTTTGAATTGTTTTTTTACCACAATATAACATAACAAGATAAAACCGAATGGTACCATTATACATGACAGCTCAAACCATAATGGTAAACCTATGAAACCTTTTTGATCTTTTAAACTATAAGCGCTAATTACCCATGCAGCGAAATAGATAAGAGTAAGTAACAATGAAAGCTTTGCTTCTTTATTAGCCTGCTTGTAACGAGTATCCATATTAAATAAATGGTTAATTAATTTGGGGGGACTTAGAGTAAAAGAAAGTGTTTAACTTGGCAAGTTTATTGCAATTTATGCAATATAATGTTCTAAATATATCAATTTTCGCAATTATGATTTTACGCTATAGTGCTCTGATTAAAAATAATTCAACTCATGGAGAGAATAATGTCTAACTATTTTAATACATTAAATTTACGCGAAAAATTAGAACAACTAGGTCAGTGCCGTTTTATGGCTCGTGATGAATTTGCATCAGAAGCTAATTTTTTAAAAGGCAAAAAGATTGTGATCGTTGGTTGTGGTGCTCAAGGTCTTAACCAAGGGCTAAATATGCGCGATTCTGGTTTAGATATTTCTTACGCTTTACGTAAAGAAGCTATTGCAGAAAAAAGAGCATCATGGAAAAAAGCAACAGAAAATGGCTTTAAAGTTGGAACTTATGAGGAATTAATTCCTACCGCTGATTTAGTTATCAACTTAACTCCAGATAAGCAACATTCAGCTGTAGTACAAGCTGTTCAACCATTGATGAAAAAGGGTGCAGCATTAGGTTATTCACACGGTTTTAACATCGTTGAAGTTGGCGAAAAAATTCGTCCAGATATCACAGTAGTGATGGTTGCGCCAAAATGTCCAGGAACAGAAGTTCGTGAAGAGTATAAACGTGGATTTGGTGTACCAACTCTGATCGCTGTCCATCCTGAAAATGATCCTAAAGGCGAAGGTTTAGCAATTGCTAAAGCATGGGCTGCTGCAACAGGTGGTCATAGAGCGGGTGTTTTACAGTCTTCTTTTGTTGCTGAAGTTAAATCTGATCTTATGGGTGAACAAACGATCTTATGTGGTATGTTGCAAACTGGATCATTACTTTGCTTTGACAAACTTGTCGCAGATGGCGTTGATCCTGCATATGCTTGTAAATTATTACAATTTGGTTGGGAAACGATCACTGAAGCATTAAAACAAGGTGGTATTACGTTAATGATGGATCGTTTATCTAATCCTGCTAAATTACGTGCGAATGCATTAGCTAAAGAATTAAAAGTGATCATGACTGATCTTTACCGTAAACATATGGATGATATTATTTCAGGCGAATTCTCATCAACGATGATGAAAGATTGGGCTAACGATGATGTTAACTTATTGAAATGGCGTAAAGAAACGGGTGAAACTGCATTCGAAAAAGCTGCCGAATATCAAGGTAAGATTGACGAACAAGCTTATTTTGATCAAGGTGTTGTTATGGTAGCAATGGTTAAAGCAGGGGTTGAACTTGCATTTGAAACTATGCTTGAATCTGGTATTTTACCTGAATCAGCTTATTATGAATCACTACATGAGTTACCACTTATTGCAAATACAATTGCTCGTAAACGTTTGTATGAAATGAATGTCGTTATTTCTGATACCGCTGAATATGGTAACTATCTATTTGCTAATGCAGCTGTTCCATTATTAAAAGAGAAATTCATGCCAATGTTACAAGCAGGTGACTTAGGTAAAGCTATACCTGAAGGCAGTGTTGATAATGCACAATTACGTGATGTTAATGAAGCTATTCGTCACCATCCAATTGAGATCGTTGGGCGTAAACTTCGTAGCTATATGACAGATATGAAAAGGATCAATGTAGCAAGTTAATTGATCTTAATCAGTTATGAAAAAGGTGCTAATAAGCACCTTTTTTTATGTCTAAAGTATCTTAACATCAAGCTTTAACCGCATTTAATATTTTGTAAAATTACGATTTGATCACAAAGGATCAAGGATCAAAAAAAGGATCCAACTTAGATCATTCGGATCCTTCTAAAATTTTCATAAAACTTTTAAAAATTAAATAATTAAAAATTTTTTATTTTAACTTTTTATTTATTTTTTATATTAGTTATGGTATATTTTGTTCAAATTTAGTTCAATTTGTAAGGATAAAATATCAATGAAAATGGCTTTTCGACCAACTGATAGCTGGCGTTGGTATTTTGATAATGAATACGACAGCTTAATGCTTGAAATTTCATCAGAAATGTTATTTCGTTGTAATTATGCAAGTAAAACACTAATACCTGATGTATTTAGTGAGTTTTCGTTTTCTGTCGATGACGCAACAGCTTATTATCTATTTTATGATAGTTGTCAATCTTTGATTTTGAGTGACGCTCAAAAAATTGAATTATCAATTAATGCAATTGTTGCTTCAAATTTTTTGAAACCACAAATGCCTAAGAGCTGGTATTTTTCTCAGCAACCTATGCTTTATAATCCCAAAGTTGCTGATATTGTGGAAGTAAACCTACAAGAATCCGGTCAAAGGGTATGTTTATTGGTCGTTGAAGCTGGTGAAAACGCATCGCTTTGCATTGTTGCTCAACCGACGTTTGTGGCTATGAACAAAACCTTCTGTTTTTCAGAAGCGATTAAAGTGATGAATGATAGACTAGCATTAGCTAATCAGTTTGTAAAAACAGAAAGCTCTATGACGTTGGTTAATGAGCAGTTGGAATTAAAAGCTATTTCCTAATTATCTTAATTAAAAATGAGTAGTATGATACTACTCATTGATTCTTTTAAAACTTATCAACCCGGCATGTA
The DNA here is from genome assembly GCF_026536965.1 of Gilliamella sp. B2911. Lineage (NCBI taxonomy): Bacteria > Pseudomonadati > Pseudomonadota > Gammaproteobacteria > Orbales > Orbaceae > Gilliamella > Gilliamella sp. B2911. The sequence goes on from NZ_JAFNNA010000014.1 coordinate 33,864, forward strand.
ATATATTATAAAGTAATCCATTTTAGTACGATTACCATGATCCAATAACTTCTCTTTTGCGAATTCATGCCCTTGTTCAGCTGCTTTTTTTATATAATCCAGTCCAGCTTCCCACAATGGTTCTTCATCAAAAAACATTAAACCTACTTTGTATTGAGCATCCATATCATTATTTTTTAACGCAAGTTGTAATTCAGGATCTTTACGTAATTCATATAAAGGTCTACAACCTGGAGTACTATAGCCACCTTGAAAGCAATATTTTTTGAACCAGTAAATTGCTTTAGGAAAATCTTGAGGAACATAGTAACCTTCCATATATAGCTTAGATAAAGAACTGTTAGCTTTCCAATCCCCTGCCTTAGCTGCTTCTTTTAACCAATAAATTTTTTTATCTATCTCTGTAATAAAACTGAACCTCGAAGCAATGTATCCTAAAATGTGAGGATTTTTAACATAATTGGAATATTTAATATAATTTTCCATAATTTTTTTATCTTGGTCATCTCCATGAAGACTAGTTTTAGAATATAAGTCAATTATGTGAAGAAACAACTTAGGATCATTATCCGCAGCATAAGAGTAAAAATAAATAGCGGGTAAATATTTGTAATTTTTTTCACACCATTTAGCTATTTTTATGGCGATTTTAGGATCAGGTTTATCCTTGTCGAATTTTTCCAATAACGGATAGAGTTCTTTATGGTATGAATATTTGAGATTGTTCTTATATATTTCACATGCTGGAGAAGAAGACAATGCGCAAGCCTTTTTAAAATACATTAAAGCTTTGTTCATTTTAACTTCATTTAAATAGTAGCCACTCAAATAAAGTAAGGAAGGAATATCCCCTCGAAATGCGTTATCTTGCATACCATCCAAGATACTTTTATCAACCTCTGTGTTTTCATCTTTATAAATTTTTTCATCAAACAGATATTTAGAATTCAATAAAGTATCAATTTGAGCTTCAATTTTAGCAAGAGCAATAAAGTAGGGTAAAGATGGTTCACCAATATCTCTAGCTTCAGAAAATCTCCAAAGTGCTCTACCAGGAGCTCTATCAATAGATTTACCAGTAAGATATGCTTGACCAATTAAAAAAGATACATAACCATTTACTTTTTGATTATTTTCTTTTTTCATATATTCAATAAAATCATGAAAATAATAGTAATTAGGATTTTTTCTACTATCTTCTAAAGTCATTACTAATTTAATGGTGTTTAAATCACCATTCATTATTGCAATTCGAATTAATGATAATCCTTTATCTATTAATTTAGGTTTTATGAAAACGTTTATTATGTCAATTTCTAGGTTTTTACATCTATAAGACAAGTAATTATTACGATCATCTTCTTCACCATACACACCATAATAGATATCATTAGTCAAAATAAATTGGTCTTTCCAAGTTGATACTAAATCATGAATGTTATGAATTTTATTGCAACTTTTGTTGTGAAGTGTATTAGCCAATTCAATATAACTCATCCCTAGCTGAGTAAGATAAGTTAGATTTGTTGTATTGCCTTCTTCTAATTCTTTAAGGACTTTCTCTTCTTTTTTTTCCTTTATATTGTCGAAAACCATTTTATAATGATCTAAAGAAAATACAGATGTAGAAAGGGAACCGAGAAGCGTAAATAAAAATAATTTTTTTAACATCCACTGTAGCCTAATATTTATTCCATTATTTTAATAAATTAAATTCTTTGTATTATAATAAAAATTATTATTTTTCTATTCTATAGTGATATCACCTTTTGGAACACAACTACAGGCTAGAATATGTTTATTTTGTTTAATCGCTGATTGAGTTAAAGGTTTTACATCCCCTTTTGTTAATAATACTGAGCAACGACCACATACACCAGCCCGACAAGAGTTAGGAATTGAAATATGATGTTGTTCAAGTTGTTCTAAAATTGTTTGCTGATTATTACCTTTAATTTTTTTATCTTGGAAAGTAATTGTACAAGGTTGATAGTCTTTTATTGATTCTGTAGGAAAGTTTTTAATATAGCTTTTAGCTGGTTGGCGTTCAAGTACCTCAATTTTATCACCAATCGATACAGTACCATGATTTCGAGCAATCATATTCATACCAAAATCAATTTTACCATCCAAATTAGTTCTAAAATAACTTAAAGTTTTTAAAGGTTCATTATTAGGTAAAGCTTTGGCTGAATTGACATTGAACGTGGTTAATACACAACGAGTACAAGGTTTGATGATATCAAATATTAACTCACCAATTTTAATGGTTTTCCATCCATCCTCTGCAAAAGGGAGTGCGCCATTAATAATAATATTGCCACGAAATTGGCGAATATCTAATTTTTCAGGGCACTGTTGTTCAAGATAGTTAAATGATGCAAGATTTAACAACAAATAAGGATAACCATCAGCAAAACTAACTGGCACATCTGGATAACGTTTAGTTCTTCGACTCAATTTTTTGCCGATCCAACGCAATTGCACATCTTTTTGAAGAAATTGGCTAAAAAATTGATTAACTTTAATTGGCGCAATATGTGATGTAAAGTGATTTCCCCAAACTTCGGTTGCTTCATTACTTAGTGAAAACTCATCGAAATTAATCACGATTGATTCGTTAGTTGGTAATGACACCTGCACTTGGTTGTCAATTATTACCGTTTTAAGTTTTAACAGCTCTGGATATTGTCTGGCAGTTATAAATGTTCCATCTGGTTCACTTATCATTAAGATACGGTCATATTCAAAGCCACCATCAATACTCTTGGCACGCGTCAATGCAATACCTTGCATTGATTTAATCGGATAGATAAAGAGTTGTTTAACGGCAATCATATCGGCAAATATTTAATTAGTTTGATCAAATTATATATTTAATTATTAGGGATTTATATATTTAAGTGCCATAAATTCATTCCTAAGCTATCTTACAATCGTCGTTCAATGATATTTTGTATAGGATGATATTCTGCTTTTATAAAAGAGGTATTATGTTCGCATGGGGTATCATCTTCAAGATATGTGACTTCCTCAAGTTTTAGTAGGGCGGTATTTTTAGCTATATTTAATGAATTCTCAATTTTTTCATCATCGACATTTACAGCCATAATGTTTTGAATTCGTTTTTTTACTTTTTTTCCTGTGATCTCTTCAATATAACCAAATTTTGATATCTCTAATTGACTAAATTCGAACTGATGAAATAAATTTGCGGGTATTAACGTAAACTCTATTGATACAGGAATATTATCAAAAAACATTAATCTAACAATTTTATAAACAAAATCATTTCGCTTTAATTTAAGTAAATTGGCCAATTCTTCACTTGGAACAGGAATTATACTTGCAGAAAGAACTTTCCTAGCTCCCCTATAACCTTGTTTTTTAGCCTGATAATCGAAATGAGAGATTACATTAAATTTACCAGTTAGATTAATATTTCGCTCAAATGAACCTACATGTAATCCTGACTTTCTGACACGGTAAATTAGTCCTTCTTCTAATAAATGTCTGGTGGCTTCTCTAACAGTGGTACGAGTTACATCCAAAATCTTTGCAATATTAACTTCAGTATCAATTTTCTCACCAGTAGATAAGTTTTTTTCTTCTATTAGATTAGTAATGTAATTGATAACTTTTAATTGTTTTGTTGTTATGTTACCACTCATTTTGATTCCTCAATTTTTCTATTAGTTATCATTTTCATTCAAATAACCTCAGATAGCAATATTTTGACTATATATTAAATAGGTTCAACGCCATTCAACCTTATTCCTTCTTAAGTTTATTCATACTCAATTTTATTTATATCAGCCTTAAATAAACCTAAATCATAGTAAATAAATTAAAATATGTATATTCATAATAACTTAAAAATTAAAATGTGATTAACTTAACATTTTGAATAAAATTATATATACATTATTTTTCTATAAAATATTATTTGCTTGCTATTTATAATGACTAGTCATATTAAATATGCGTATGTATTTTAAATTTTAAGGAATTTTACTATGGATAAAAAAATATCAATTAGAGCTAAAATTCAAAGTTTTGGTGGATTCCTCACAGCAATGGTCATACCAAATATTGGTGCTTTTATGGCTTGGGGATTTATTACCGCTCTTTTTATTCCAGCAGGATGGTTGCCGAATGAACAACTAGGCAGCCTAGTTAGCCCTATGATTACTTATATGTTACCAATGCTTGTTGGATATACCGGTGGTGACATGATTGGAGGTAAACGCGGAGCAATAATTGGCACAGTAGGTACAATGGGGATTGTAGTTGGTTCAGACATACCTATGTTATTAGGTGCAATGGCTATGGGCCCATTGGGTGGTTATTGTAGTAAACAGCTTGATAAATTATTAGAAAATCGTTTACCTAATGGTTTTGAAAATATTATTCAAAATTTTGCATTAGGTTTCTTAGGAATGGGATTAGCAATTTTAGGCTATTATTTTATTGGCCCATTTATGCTATCCATCACTAATATTATCGCTGCAGCAATAGATGGATTATTACAAACGGGTTATCTAGCTTCTCTCGCCTTATTAATTGAGCCTACTAGGGTACTTTTCCTCAATAATGCTATTGATCAGGCAATATTTTATCAGTTAGGAATGAAAGATGCTTTAGTTAATGGATCATCGGTTTACTTCATGGTATTTGCCAGTCCTGGTCCAGGATTAGGTCTACTATTAGCATTCTGTTTCTTCGGTAAAGGTATGAGTAAAAAATCTGCACCGGCAGCAACTATTATTCATTTCTTTGGCGGTATTCATGAAATGTATTTTCCATATGTTTATATGCGACCACTAATGATTTTTCCTCTCATGTTAGGCTCGGCAGCTGGGATTATTGTCTTTTCACTAATGAATGCCGGATTGGTTGCAGGTGCTACTCCAGGATCAATTTTTGCCTTTTTAGCTCTTACACCTCCTGGAAAACATCTTGCAACAATATGTGGTATAGGCGCCGCTGCGATAGTTTCATTTATTGGTTGTAGTTTTTTACTTAAAATCAGTCCAATTACTGAAAAAGATGAAGATTTCTCTAATTCAAAACAAGAAGTGCTTGATACAAAATTAGAAGGAAGCAATAAAGCTTATTTGAAAGCCAAAGCTGACATTCAGTTATCAAATCAATCTCAACAAAATGAACAAGAAGTTGATCTAAAAAATATTCAATTCATTGCATTTGCTTGTGACGCTGGAGCTGGTTCAAGTGCACTAGGTGCATCAAGATTCAAAAAACAACTAAAGGAAAACGGTGTTGATAAAGACATTATTGTAAAACATTTTTCCATCGAAAATGTACCGCAAGAAGCTGATCTTGTTGTTATTCAAGAACGATTAGTTGAAAGAGCTAGCCATAAGGTAAAACAGCCAATAGTAAGTATTAAAAACTATATTGGTGATCCTAAATTAGATGAATTAATCAATAAGATAAAAGAAGCCTTATCTTAATATTGTTCGGTCTTATTGAAGTAAGAATTTTTATAATTTTTTTAACAGAGACAAAATATGAAAGCAGTGAAAATAACTGATATAAAAAAAACAGACATTGTTGAACTTCCTGAACCGTTACTCAAGGAAGGAAATGCTGTTGTTAAAATTGAATATGGTGGTATCTGTGGTTCAGATACCCATTTTTACCTAGGAATGCACCCTTCATTGAAGCCACCAACAAACTTTATTCAAGGTCATGAAGCGGTTGGGGTGATCACTAAAGTAAACTCTAATAATAAAGGATTTTCAATCGGTGATCATGTTGCAATAAATCCACTTGTTGGGTGTGGAGAATGTGTTAATTGTATTAATGGCTATCCCAATATCTGTCGAGTAAATCGTCGTGTAATGGGATTTAGATTAGATGGAACTTTAGCTCAATACATAACTGTAGATCTCGATCATTTGGTTAAGTTAGATAACAACATTGATCTTAAAATAGCTGCCACATTTGAGCCTTTAGCGGTTGGTTATCATGCTGTTAAACTTCTAGAGAATATAAATATAAATAATTATCCGATCATTATTACTGGTGGTGGCACTATAGGCGTTGTGACCGGATTGGTTTTAAAGCATCTTTATAACTTAAAGCCAATTATTATTGAAACAAATCAAACTAGAGTTAAATTACTTAATGAACTTGGATTTACAGTAAATAATAGTATCTGTGAAGTTCATATTTTAGATTCAAAAATCAGACCGATTATTTTTGAATGTTCAGGAGTGCGAAATGTACTTGATGAAATTATTGATTCACAAAGAAAGCCAGAATATTTAGTGCTTATTGCGCAATATGCTAAAGGAAATAGCGTTAATCTTCATGAATTACAATCATCGGAAATAACTGTTATTTCTAGCCATATGTATACACCAGAAGATCTTATTAATACGGCAAAATTGTTAAGTCGAAAGGAAGTTCAAACTGACTTATCAAAAATAATCTATGAAAAAGTCTTTCCATTAGAAGATGCAGATAAAGCCTTTCAACAAGCTATATCAGGAAACCTCGATGGCAAACTCAAAGTGCTTATTAAATGTTGAGTTTAATAAAGGATTAGAATAAGTGAGGAAATAATGAATATTGAACAGTTAAAAAAATCAGCTAAACAAGCAAGACGTGATATTGTCTCAATGATATATCGTTCTGGAGCTGGTCACCCAGGTGGGGCATTATCAATAGCTGATATCATGACCTATATTTATCAAAACGAAATTAATTTTAATCAAAGTCCTAGAGCTCGTCTTGTCATGAGTAAAGGGCATGCGGTTGCAATTCAGTACGCACTACTTAACCAATTAGGTTTTATTAAAGATGAAGAAATGATTACTTTTCGTAATTTAAATTCTCGTTTACAGGGACATCCTAATATTAAAACAGTTCCACAACTTGATGCTAATACAGGGTTATTAGGACAAGGTTTATCAATTGCATTAGGAATGGCCGCTGCCAAAAAACTCAATAATGATCCAAATAAAGTCTATGCAATTATTGGTGATGGTGAAATGCATGAAGGACAAATTTGGGAAGCACTTCAGCAAGCCGCTCATATGAAAATGGATAATTTAGTTGCGGTTATAGATTATAACAAATTGTCTTCTCATGATGAGGTTAATTCAGTATGTAGATTAGAACCATTGGCTGACAAATTACGAGTTTTTGGATGGAACGTAATTGAATTAACCGATGGTAATGATATGGAACAAATAGTGGATAGCTTTGCATTAGCTCGCCATTATAAAGGTAAACCAATTGCTATCTTAGCTCATACCATCAAAGGAAAAGGGGTTAGTTTTATGGAAAATAATGGTGATTGGCATTCTAAAACACCAACTGATGCCGAGTACAAACAAGCTATGGAGGATTTACAATGATAGAAATGAAAGCACCTCGGGATGCAATTGGTAAAGCATTAATTCAATTAGCAGAAAATAACATCCCGATCACTGTTATTGATTGTGATTTAGCTAGTTCAACTCGTGCTGATCAGTTCGCACAAGCTTACCCACAACGTTTTTTTGAGATGGGCATAGCTGAAGCATCAGCATTAAGCTTTGCAGCTGGACAATCATTTGAAGGATTAATTCCATTTTTTATCGATTTTGCTATTTTTGCAACAGGAACGGTATGGACGCAGCTCAGACAATCTTGTTATGCAAATGCAAACATTAAAATAGTTGGTACTCATCCAGGTGTGGATGGTGGATTTGATGGTGCCTCTCATCATGCGTTAGAAGATATTGCATTAACGAGAGTCTTGCCAAATTTAACCGTTTTATCACCAGCTGATGCAGATGAAGTTTACGAAGCATTTGAACAAGCAGCCAAAATTAAAGGCCCTGTTTATATTAGAGTGGCTCGTGAGCCAATGCCAATCCGTGATAAAACCAAGGTTCCTCGAGTTAATGATATTGATGCTGTGATCAATGAAGGAAATGATTTTGCTATTATTTTCGAAGGGGCAAGTTATGAACAAGCTAATGACGGTTATCAAAAATTAACCTCACTTGGTCATAAAGGAAAGCTTATACATTTAGCTTGTATCAAACCATTCAATCAAGAAAAATTTAAATCCTTATGCCAACATGTCAATGTTCTTATAACCGTTGAAAATCACAGTATCAATGGTGGTATTGGTGGATTAATTGCTGAACAAAGTATGCAAAATGGTATTTTAAAACCACTGATAAGGATAGGTGTATCTGATACATTTACTGAATCAGGAAAAAGTGGTCAACTAAAAGATAAATACGGAATTAGTGGTCAAAATATTTGTGACCAATTTTTGAAAGTTGTATCTTAAAATAGATGATGGTTGCAAGTGGTAGCTTGTAACCATATTAATCATCGATATAAAAAATTAATAATGAGTAATAAAAGAGTAATAAATATGTCCATACATCCTATTTTTGAAAGATATTGGCAGTTTAATGAAGAAAATTTGGATTGGAAAAGTGCGATTCAATTAGTTGGAAATTCATTAATCGAAAATAATATTATCGAACAAAGATATATAACATCTATAATTGATAATGTTAATCAAATTGGTGCGTACTTTATTATAGCAGATGGTTTTGCCTTACCGCATTCTCGCTCAGAAAATGGTGTAATATGTGAAGAAACAAAATTTTCTTTACTGAAATGCACTCATCCTGTTATTTTTCCTGACGGTGAAAAAATATCTTTGCTTATTATGTTAGCTGCGTCAGACAATAATAAGCATATTGATGCGATGTCAGAACTCATAGAATGGTTAGAAGAAGACAATCGGCTCGATAATTTAATCAATGTTGATAATAAAATTGAATTTGAGAACCTATTATTTAGGTAATTATTAAAATAATATCTAAACAAATTCTTGGTAACTGATATCAATAATATAATAAAACGTTTTACCGTTTGGTGTGATGACTGCTATTTCATCATCAATTTTATGACCAATTAAAGCTCTGGCAACAGGGCTATTAATCGATATCCAATTTCTTTTGGGATCGAATTCATCACTGCCAACAATACGGTAGATATGTAATTTTCCTGAATCATCTTCCAATTTGACCCAAGCCCCAAAAAATACTTTTCCTTCTTGTCTTGGATCAGGATCGACAATCGTTAATATTTCTAAACGTTTGGTTAAAAAGCGAACACGTCTGTCAATCTCTCGAAGACGTCTTTTTCCATAAATATATTCCGCATTTTCACTACGGTCGCCAAGGGCTGCAGCATCAGAAACAGCTTGAGTAACACGAGGCCTTTCTTCTTTCCATAAATATTTCAATTCACGATCGAGTGCCAAGTAGCCCTCTCTTGTTATATAATTAGCTTTTTGCATAATGAATATAAATTCCGTTAATCGACGAGATATACAGAGATATCATGATAAATAATCAAATTAGCCATATTATAGCGGGTGAATTAACCGTAAAACCAGAACAAGTTTTAGCTGCCATTCAGTTATTAGATGATGGTAGTACCGTTCCCTTTATTGCTCGATATCGTAAAGAGGTGACCGGAGGTCTGGATGATACCCAATTACGTACCTTAGATAGCCGTTTAAGTTATTTGCGAGAACTAGAAGATCGTAAACAAACAATTTTAAAATCAATTGAGGAACAGGGTAAATTAACCCCAGAATTAAGCCAAAAAATTACTGATACGCTTAGTAAAACGGAATTAGAAGATCTTTATCTTCCTTATAAACCAAAACGTCGTACCCGCGGTCAAATAGCAATCGAGGCAGGGCTTGAATCTCTCGCTGACGATTTATGGCAAAATCCCGATCTCAATCCAGAAACTGAAGCTGAAAAATATATCAATGCAGATAAAGGCATTGCTGATACTAAATCTGCCTTAGATGGTGCCCGTTATATTTTAATGGAGCGTTTTGCTGAAGATGCCGCTTTACTTGCTAAAGTTCGTCATTATCTTTGGAATAACGCGCATCTTGTATCTCAAGTTATTACTGGTAAAGAGGAAGAAGGTGCTAAATTTAGAGACTACTTTGCACAAAGTGAACTTATTTCAAAAGTGCCTTCTCATCGTGCTTTAGCGATGTTTAGAGGGCGAAATGAAGGATTTTTACAACTTTCACTCAATGCCGATCCACAATTTGAAGAAACGCCAAAAGAGAGCTATTGCGAGCAAATTATTACAGAGCATTTAGGGATTCATTTTAATGATCAACCTGCAGATAAATGGCGTAAAGCAGTTATTAATTGGACATGGCGAATTAAGATTTTAATGCACATGGAAACCGAGCTTATGACCACTTTGCGTGAACGTGCTGAAGAGGAAGCAATTAACGTATTTGCAGCAAATTTACACGATATGTTGATGGCTGCACCTGCAGGTATGAAAGTCACCATGGGAATGGATCCAGGCTTACGAACAGGTGTAAAAATTGCTGTTGTGGATTCTACAGGTAAACTTATTGCGACCGAAACGATTTATCCTCATACAGGACAAGCTGATAAAGCAGCAATGATTGTTGCTGCACTTTGCATTAAACATCAAGTGGAATTAGTTGCAATTGGTAATGGCACGGCATCTCGTGAAACTGAACGTTTTTATCTTGATGTTCAGAAAAAGTATCCGGAAGTAAAAGGGCAAAAAGTTATTGTCAGCGAAGCTGGGGCTTCTGTTTATTCTGCATCAGAGCTTGCTGCTCAAGAGTTCCCTGATCTGGATGTATCAATTCGTGGTGCGGTATCCATTGCTCGTCGTTTACAAGATCCATTAGCTGAGCTAGTAAAAATCGATCCAAAATCCATTGGGGTGGGGCAATATCAGCATGATGTTAGTCAGACCCAATTAGCTAAAAAACTTGATGCGGTGGTTGAAGATGGAGTAAATGCGGTAGGGGTAAATTTAAACACTGCATCAATGATGTTACTTGCCCGTATTGCAGGATTGAATAAAGTTATTGCCCAAAATATTGTAGATTGGCGTAATGAACATGGTCAATTTACCGATCGCAAACAGTTGTTAAAAGTTAGTCGTTTAGGCCCTAAAGCGTTTGAACAATGTGCTGGTTTTTTACGCATAATGGAGGGTAAAAATCCACTTGATGCATCGGCTGTTCACCCTGAAGCCTATCCGGTAGTTGAACGAATTTTAGAGAAAAATCATAAATCTTTAAAAGAAATTTTAGGTGATACTCATTATCTGAAATCATTAAAAGCGGTTGATTACGTTGATGACCATTTTGGTGTTCCAACTGTCACTGACATTATTAAAGAACTTGATAAACCCGGACGAGATCCAAGGCCCGAATTTAAAACGGCCCAGTTTGCTGATAACATCGAAACAATGGAAGATTTAAAAATAGGCATGATTATGGAAGGTGCGGTAACCAATGTTACCAATTTTGGTGCTTTTGTTGATATTGGTGTACATCAAGATGGTTTAGTTCATATATCAGCATTATCTGATAAATTTGTTGAAGATCCACGAACGGTAGTTAAAGCTGGTGATATTGTTAAAGTTAAAGTGATTGAAGTGGATATTGCCCGCAAACGTATTGCTTTATCGATGCGACTTGATGATCCAACAACGCCAAAAGTAGAAGGGGCCAAAGCTCGAACGAATAAATCAACCGGTACTTCTAAAAGTGGACAGTCAGCGCCTATTACAAATAGTGCAATGGGTAATGCTTTTGCTGCAGCTTTTAAAAAAGGAAAATAAATTCAGTTATATTTTATTTGTAAAGGGAGGTTAATGCCTCCTTTTTTATTTAACGCTAATTTCAAAATATTTTAATAAAATTATTGATGATAAATCCAGTGATTAAAAATCAAATCAGGAGCTCAATCACTTTATTTAGAATTATTATTTTAATAAATATTCATTTGAGAACCATTAAATATCAATAAATTGATATTTAGCTATTCCATATTGTATATATTATTATATACTATGCACAATTGTGTAGATTATTTTTAACATATACAATTAATTATCTTATTTAATCAGCCTGTTAGTAAAGTTAAACTACTTTGCGCTGATCTTTTTAATAGCATTTCTTATTTTGATATTCTTAAATTAGTTTATTAACAACATTTGAATATTACACTTTTTCGATAGCGACATAGTCGTTTTTGCTCTAGATATTAAATAAAAATATACCGTTACATGGATGCAATTTAATAACTTTCTAATGGTTTCTATTGCTTATCCGCGTTTTTAAAATTTGAAATAGGTAACAATTTTTATCAATCATTTGATAATTCTGTAGTTTATTAAAACTTTAAATCAATAACTTTATTCTAATTTGCAGGAAAGTTTATGAGTAGAGGAATTAGCATGAATAGTAAAATGTTTGTTTCCCCAAAATTTTATTTGATGCAATTAATATTTAATATTACAGCTATTTCTTTTTTTTGCCTTTTTTGCCATACATCTCTAGCCGCATTATCATTTGCTGCAACCACTACGCAATATATTCACGGTAATCCGCCTGAAATTCTAGAATCTGCTGATACAAAAATCTTAAATGGAATTCAATTTAAATTAAATATTGATGGTATTGATCCTGTGATTGTTTTGCCTGGTACTGATAATAAGATTTCTGTTGCTTACAACACTTCACCAAGTATTTATTCATTTGGGGTAGATACTTCAAGTTTGAATGATAGTGATATAAATGATGTAGATGGTGACAAAGTAGCTACTACCGGCAGTTTTATCATTCAGTCTATTAATACTGAATGGCGGGACTCAAGCAATAACATAATTCCTTCTGATTCTACTTCCCAACTTGGTAGTGATGTGTGTAATTCATCGACGGCTAATGCAAAATCATCAGTAAAAGTAACGATTCAATTTGTTGCTAAAACCCAGTACGGTGCTCCTGATCAGTCAGAACCAAGAGAAGTCTCTAAAACATTTCAAGTCAGTGCTGATGATGGTATCTGTTATATTAGGCCTGGTGTATTGGCTCTGATTATGCACAATGGATGGGATGAAGGGGATAACTATGCTCCTTATGGTGCTGATACGATAGATCTTGATGTTCCTTATAACGTAGACCAATTTACTATGCATAAAGGTTTTAAGGCCTCCGCTAAAGATCAAAACGGCAATTACTTCCCAACATATGGTTTCCCGGATGCACGTTTTAGAATTGTGCCGGTAAATCCAATTTCAGATTATAGTTATACCTTGGTTAAAAATCCGAATAATTCACTAATTAGTGCTTCTCGTGATTCAAGCGCTGATTCTAAAAGTGAATTTAAATTTACCGAAAATGTACCAGCTCAAGATGATAAATTTGTAATATTAGTTACCAATAATCGAACGTTAGCACAGTTTTATTACACTTTCTCTATAAAACATTGGTTATATTTTACAAATAACTTGGCTGGCAATTGGCAAAGCGCAAATACATATTGTCAAAATAATAATGATAGATTACCAATACGAGCTGAGTTATCCAATTCTCCTTTTGCTACCGTTTCAACAAATAATGATTTCTATTATGTAAAAAATAATGGATATAGAAGAGCAATCGGTGAAGGATTATTGCCAGAATGGGGTAAAGTCTACTTTTATTCGCCACTTGATTATATTGGGCGAGATATGATGTCTGGTGCGCCAAATTTAAGAAGTTTAATCAATTATGATTTCTATTTTACCAGTGAACCATCATCGGTAAAAGATGGATTAGGTAATTATCGATATTACAGTGTAGGGATGGTAGAAGGTAATATTATTGTTGAACCAGATATAGCATATACCTTATGTGTTAAATATTAACGTTGATATACAATTAGCTATTTTTTAAAAAATCTTAACAGATATTAATGATTTATATTAATCTTTGATTTTGCTGTTAATCAAATGAGCAGGTTTTCAACCTGCTCATTTTTATTTCAATAATATCATGGGGTAAAAAATTTAAGCCATTATTTTGGAATTTTTATAATAAGCCTGTTTATGTTTTTTTAAGCACACACTCATTAAAAAAACGCTATTATGATAAATAAACAGTTGGTAAAACAATATTTTTCAGACCAAATTGCTTTAATTCCATAGCAAAATTTTCGATATGTTGTTTTGAGGCGCTCTGCCATGTTTTGGCTTCACCTCTCACACCATGATTATGAAATGCATTGATTCTAATTTTTATATTTGCATCAAATTGTTTTAAAAAATTAGCTAAATGTTCAGCGTTTTGTTGTAAATCGGTATGCTTAGGAATAATTAGAAATCTGACTTCATATAATTTATTCATTTTTGCAAGATATTCAATTGACTTTTTAACTCTTAAATTTCCCTTGCTGGTTAATGCTTCATGTACTTGATTATCCCATGCTTTAAGATCAATCATTGCCCCATCCATTACGTTGACTATTTTTTGCCAACCCAATTGAGGTAAATATCCATTACTGTCAACAAAACAGCTTAGGTGTTTTAAATCCTGAGCTTGTTTAATCGCACTAAAAAGCTGTTCAATAAACGCCAGTTGCAGTGTTGCCTCTCCACCGCTTAGGGTTATTCCATTTAAAAAAGGGAGATACTTTCGGATAAGTTTTAAAATATCTTCGATACTGTATCGATAAGTCATCGGTGTTGACTGATAGTTACAAGTGTTTATACAAGTATCGCACTGCTGGCAAGTTGAACTTTGCCAAATGACTTTGTTGTTGATAAATGATAATGATTGATGGGGGCAGGTAGCAACACATTCACCACACTCCTTACACCGTGAAATAGTATAAGGATTGTGGCAATTTAAACATTTAAAATTGCAGCCTTGTAAAAAGATGACTAACCGGTTTCCCGGTCCATCAACACAAGAAAAGGGTAAAATTTTATTAACGATTGCCCATGACTTGTTCATGGCTTATTACCCTAGGGGTCCTGCATAAGTAACTATTGTTCACTGTATCTTCGGCTGCTTCACTACCTAAAAATGTGGTATTAATCCGCGAACCTTCTTCTTTATATTTTTTGATATCTGATAATCTCACCATATAACCAGTTACACGTACCAGATCATTACCACTGATATTAGCCGTAAATTCACGGAAACCAAATTTAAATGCTGCTTTACAAATTTGTACTAAGGCTAATGGATTATTTTTAATCGTTTCATCAATAGTTAAAATATCACTAATGCCAGATGTATAATATTTATGGTGTTTAAATAATGCCATTATATGGGTAACAGGATCTGGTTCATGTCCATAAGGGATACGTAAACCAGGTGTTGCACCGCGGTCTGTACTGATACCTGACTGCGCATGTAACATCGCTTTACCTTGCCATGCATGTTTAATTTTATGATTATCAATAAAGTCGGCTAATTGCTTAGAAATTGTTGTAGCTAGTTCATTAGCATCTTCATCAACACCATAGCGACCAGCTAAGTTAGATTTTTCTTGTAGAATATTAACCGCTTCAGCCATAGCATAAATACCAAACATTGGTGCAAATCGAGTTGCGTCAATTAGTCCTTCTTTGACTAAAAAACTATTTTGAAAGAAATTCGATTTTTCATAAAGAAATTCCGATCTCGCTTTGATTAAGTTCAATTGCAATTGGCAATAATAAGGCAGGGTATTTTGTAAAAAGTCGGTAATACTGTTACTTTTTAATGCGACTTCTTTTAAATTGATTCTTGATAAAGTGCTACCACCACCCGCAACAGGGAGAGAGTTATAACAACTTACAACACCATAGCCTTTATCATCAAAATCTTTTTTGATCATCGTATTATTAGCGATATGTGGTTTTGCTGTTTGGCAGATATTCTCAATTGCTGTATTTAGTAAAGATTCTGGGGTGATATCTTCATCATAAATAAACGTTAAATTAGGCGCAACTTGTTTGAGTTCACGATCAACACGTAAAATTACTCGACAGATCACATTGTCAGTAGGACCAATATTGGCGTGCATAAATGCATCAGGAAGATTGCGATCAAGCATAATCCAAAAACGTTTTAATCGCTGATAAAGCTCTTCTTCTGTTAAATTGCCAACATAAGGTAGTAACACTTTATCCAAACAACCTAAATAAACGGGCATACCAGTGACCGAAGGAACATGATGATAAGCAATTGTCAGCATATTTATGGCATCATCAAAATTTTTTGCAGGCTCAAGCTCTAAATACTCAGATCCTTGTTTAAGGAATTTTGCATAATCAGGTAACACATAACGAGGTTTATACGGTGCATGACCTTCGTACATGTCACAAATTACACGCTCATCTAAAGCTTGCTTAGTTTCACTATCCAAATCAACATAAGGTAAATTATTTTCCGCTGCTAAAGCGAGAAGGTTCGCTTTTTGTTTAGGTGACAGGTTGGGATCGGTTACAATATCGTAACAATTTTTTTGAAATTCTGTCATGTTCATAAATACCTCTATATTACCTATATGTTGAAAGCAAAAAATTAAATTTAATGGCTAATTTATAATACCAATTTTACCCGTGCCATTTATATTCTATATTTCTTTTTTAAAGCCGTTATTTTTCCAAAATGAAATTAACCGGCTCATAATCTGCCGCATTAATTGGTGAGTGCGCTTCAATATATTCTCTTATCACATCCGCGTCTCGGTAACCTGTATCGACATAAGTTGGTGAAGTGTTGGTAACAGGATAACCATCTCCACCAGCCGCTAAATAATCTAACGTGGTAATACGATAAGATTTTTGCAAATCAATTGGCTCATTATTAATTTTAATATCGCTAATCGTATTGCCTGCTAGCGTGATATTTTTTAAGTGGGTATAACCACCAGAACCTTGTTTTTTACTTAATGCAACTTTAAGATATTCCACCAATTCACGTCCGGTTAACTCAAAGTAAACAACTGTATTACCAAAAGGCTCAACTTTCAAAATATCACGATAAGTAATATTTCCTTCAATAAGTGAATCACGAATCATACCGCCAGCCATAATGCCAACATCAGCATTCGTTTTTTCAATAAAGGCACTGAGTAACAGCTGTCCCATATTGCTTTGTTGATATCTTACTACACTACGATCACCTTCTAAACGACCGATTAATTCACCTGTTTTAGTGAGTAATTGCTGTTTACCTTGATCTTGATAAGGTTTAAGCGTTTCTAACAATTTTTTATCTTGTTCAATTTCACTAGTGTAGTATTCAAGACGTTTAGTATCGTTGCCATTGTCGACTTCTTTTTTCAAGTTGATAGGAATTAACTGATAATTTTCCAGTGTTATTTTACCGTTTAAAAAGACAAAGTCGGCACGACCAACATATTTACCCCATTCATGAGCTTGAACAATCCAAGTTCCATTTTGTTGATCGGGTGCACATGGTGTGCCAGGAACATACTCAGTAATACGTTTGTTAGGGCTAGCCATACATACAGGGTTTTGAGAGTGACCACCTACAATCATATTTAAATCACCTGGTTTCAATCCCCGTGCTAACTCAACATCACCCGGTGCCATTGAACCATGTTCACCATTTTCATAATGTCCCATATGAGTAACCGCAATAATCATATCTGGGCGCTCATTATTTTTAATTTGACTTATCACCTTCTCTGCTTCAGGCAAGGTTTTGCGAAACTCGACACCGTCAGTATTTTTAGGTGAAGCAAGGAAAATTGTATCATCAGTAGTTAAACCAAATACCGCAACTCTAATGCCATTTAAATCAAACATTTTATAAGCATCGAAAACGCGATTATCAGTATTTTTGAAGTAAGTATTTGCTGATAAAAATGGAAAGTGAGCCCATTTTTGTTGTTCACGAATAACTGCTAAAGGATGATCAAACTCATGGTTACCAACAGCCATTGCATCATAACCAATACTGTTCATACCCATAAAATCGGGTTTAGCTTGTAAAACATCGGATTCAGGAACGCCTGTATTAATGTCACCGCCAGATAGCAGAAGTAATTTCCCACCTTTTTCGGATACTTCTTTTCTAATTTGGTCAACTACAGTTTTTTGAGCAGCTAAACCATATTCACCAATGTCATTTTGCCAAAAATGGCCATGATGGTCATTAGTATGCAAAATAGTAAAAGAATAGGGCTTATCTTTTTCCCAAGTAGGTGCAGTAGATTGCTTGGTCGCAACTGCTGCGAATGAATTAACTGAGAACAGACCTAAAACAATAACTAGTGACAGTTTAAATTTAAAACAATACATGGCATCTCCCAAATCCTTATTAGAGCTATTCCGTAATTACTTTGAAAATCAATTGTGGTTGTTTAGCACTATCACTGATAGTAATATTGTCATACAATTTTTGTTTAATTGCATCAATCTTATCGCTACTTGAATGAATAGTTAATAATGGTTCACCCACTTCAACTTTATCACCCACTTTTTTATGTAAAACAATACCAACTGCTGGATCAATAACGTCTTCTTTAGTTGCTCGTCCAGCACCTAATTGCATTGCCGCAATACCAATTTGGTCGGCAATAATGCGTGATACATAACCTGATTTTTGTGCAGGTAGATCGATTTGGTAAGGGGCATTGGCTAATTTTTCAGGATGATCAACAACAGAGCTATCTCCACCTTGAGCTTCAATTAACGTTTTAAATTTCTCTATCGCTTTACCATTTTTAATGACTTCTTGAAGTTTTTCTCTTGCTTCCTCTAATGTCTTAGCTTTATTGGCTAATACAACCATTTGACTACCAAGCGTTAAAACTAATTCAGTTAAATCAGCAGGACCGTGACCATTTAATGTATCAATGGCCTCTTTAACTTCTAAGGCATTACCAATAGCATAACCTAAAGGTTGAGACATATCTGAGATAATCGCCATGGTTCTACGGCCAATTTGATTACCAATATTAACCATTTCATGTGCTAATTTCTCAGAGTCTTCCATCGTTTTCATTAAAGCACCGTCACCGGTTTTGACATCCAACACAATAGCATCAGCACCCGCAGCCAGTTTTTTACTCATGATTGAACTGGCAATCAGCGGAATAGAGTTAACCGTGCCGGTTACATCACGTAATGAATAAAGTTTTTTATCCGCTGGGGTTAAGTTACCTGATTGACCAATAACCGCAACACCTTTTTGGTTAACCTGATCGATAAACTCTTGCTTACCTAATTCGATTTTAAAGCCGGGAATAGTTTCAAATTTATCGGTTGTTCCACCAGTATGGCCTAATCCTCGACCTGACATCTTGGCAACAGGAATATCTAAAGCAGCAACTAATGGTGCTAATACTAAAGTGGTTGTATCACCCACACCTCCGGTTGAATGTTTATCTACTTTAATACCTTTAATTGATGATAGATCAACAGTATCACCGGAATACATCATAGCACTAGTTAAATCAGCACATTCTTTCGAAGTCATACCTTGATAATAAATAGCCATAAGTAAAGCACTTACTTGGTAGTCAGGAATTGTACCATTAGTATAATTGGTAATAAAAAATTGAATTTCTTCGGTAGTTAAGGCATGTCCATCACGTTTTTTTTCAATAATATCTACAAATCTCATTACACTTCTCTCTTAATATCAATAAATCAAATTAGGATTATATTTTTTCATCCATTATATGGATTGATGATAATTCTGATCTTAGCTTCATCACTCTCTTTTATTATTTTCTATCAATTTTTTGATAGTTAAAATTTTCTTATTCAGAAATAATACTAATCTAAATCACTAGGTGAAAATGACCAAGGCAACAATTCACCGACAGTGGTTTCTTGGATTTTACCATGCATATTTGTCAAAATAACTGGCATATCTTTGGCGCAAAATTCACTAATGACTTGGCGACAAGCTCCACAAGGTGAAATTGGTCCATCAGTATCGCCAATCACAACTAATTTTTTAAATTTTGTTTTACCTTCTGATACCGCCTTAAAAATCGCAGTTCGTTCAGCACAGTTGGCTAGGCCATATGAGGCATTTTCAATATTGCATCCTAAAATAGCTTCGTCATCTTCGGTAATTAATACTGCACCTACTTGAAATTTAGAATAGGGTACATAAGCTTTTGAGCGTGCTGTTTTAGCTAGTTCAATTAGTTTTTCAATCTTCATATTCATAATCCTTGTTATCATCAATAGATTTTTAGTTTTGCGATTTTGTTGGTGCTTGTAAATTAAGTTGATATACACCAAAGCCTAAATTATCTTTTTCAATAAACTTAATTGGGTACAATGAATGTTTTTCAATATAGGCTTTGGCTTCTTCAGTAGGGGAAGATTCAAAGCGAATATCCAAATTAATTTTGCTGGTAATTGGTGCAATTCGCCAGTTATTATCAACCTTCACATTCACTTCACCTTGTTTTTTAGTGTGATTAGTAATATAGGCTGAAAGAATGACCCTTAAATCATCCGGAGAATTAAATTTAACATTTTTACCACCAGTACCAGGGAATGTTCCGGTATAAGCACGATAGTTATTGGTAGCAATTAAAAATGCTTGATTGGAAGCAATAGGTTTTTGTTGATAAGTTAAGTTTACGATACGTTCTGAATCAGGATTAATTAACTGACAATTTCCATCATAACGTGCAGGTTTAGTGATATCAATTTGATAACTCACACCATCAATGGTATCAAAATTATAAGTTCTAAATTTATCCCAATTAATCAAATATTGTGGTTGTGGCGAATTGATATCAATTTGATTATAAACACCTGCTGAGCATTCCAACCACTCTTTAACATCTTTACCCGTTATTTTTACCGCAGATAAAATATTAGGATAAAGATAGATATCAGCTGCATTTCTAAAAGTTAAATCACCTTTTTTGACATCAACATAAGCTGAAGGATCGTTTTTACGACCACCAGCTTTAAACGGTGCAATTGCCGATAAAATGGGTAATCCATCCAGATCTGGATCACCTTGAACAAACTGTTTCACATAATCAATTTGCGCATCACTAATAATTTGCAAAGCAGAAGTATCTTCGACTAATGCTAAATAACTATTGATATCGGTTGAAACCTTGCCAATTGGTTTACCAACAAATTCACGGGTACCTTCGTGGTCGTCTCTTAACGCATTCGTAATATTTTTATCTGTCTCAACTAATGCTTTTTTATTTTTAATATCAAAGATCGGG
This sequence comes from Gilliamella sp. B2911, assembly GCF_026536965.1. Lineage (NCBI taxonomy): Bacteria > Pseudomonadati > Pseudomonadota > Gammaproteobacteria > Orbales > Orbaceae > Gilliamella > Gilliamella sp. B2911. The sequence continues at coordinate 54,938 of NZ_JAFNNA010000014.1, forward strand.
CGAGCTTCTGATTTACCAGAAATGACTTTCCAATTAGCTTTATCACCTTCAATAACTAAATCAACTACACCTAAATGACTTCCCCATTGTCCAGGCATTACCGCGGGCACATGATTGATATTTCCGGTACTAATATCGGTATTAGGCAATGATTTAAAATCCTCGCTAGGAAAGACCCCATGAGAATGACCAAACATAATAGCATTAATACCTTCAACTTGGCTTAAATAATAGACTGAATTTTCAGCTAAAGCCTTATATGGTTCGGCAGAAACACCTGAATGCGGAATTGCAACAATGATATTTGCACCTTGCTTTTTCATTTCAGGCACTAATTGTTTCGCGGTTTCAGTGATATCTTTAACAATTACCTTACCTTCCAAATTAAGTTTATCCCACTGCATAATTTGTGGTGGCACAAAACCAATATAACCGATTTTAATAGTGTGTTGTTTACCTTCTCTATCAACGACCGGTTTATCTAAAATAATATATTGCCTAAAGTAAGGTTTATTTGTTTTCGCATCAAAAACATTAGCATTAACATAAGGAAAATTAGCACCAGCTAGACTTTTTTGTAAAAAATCTAAACCAAAATTAAACTCATGATTACCGATGTTACCAACTACATAATCTAGCGTATTAAGTGCTTTATAAACAGGATGAGTCTCACCTTTGTTTAGACCTTTATTCAAAGCATAATCAGCCATTGGACTGCCTTGAATCAAATCGCCGTTATCAACTAAAACACTGTTTTTTACCTCTTTTCGTGCTTGATGAATTAAATTGGCTGTTTTAGCTAAACCAAAAGTATCAATGTACTGATCTTTGAAATAGTCATAATTCATCATATTACCGTGCAAATCGGTAGTTTCGATAATTCTTAAATCTACTGTTGCTGCTTGAAGTGAACCAGATATTAATAGGGTTAGTAGGCTTAATCGGGTTTTATTCATATCAATCTCCTATTTCTCTGATGTTGTTAATCATTAACATATAATAAAACGAGATAATTCTTAAATCGTTCAATAATAGCAGGGTGATACTGCTGATCGTTGATTGCCTGTTGTAGACATTGCTTATCATTAATCGTAAAAAAGGCTAAAACGTCATTAAACAAACGTGATTTTTCGGTTGGTTCAATAAATGCAGCATCAATTCCACAAAGTGTAATATCAAACAGTTCCAATCGAGAAAAATGAAAAAAATGCTCAGCGAGCTGATATTCTTTCTCTATATCGGTGCCAAATATGCCTGCGTCATCGGTATTAAGCGTTATTCTGACCCCTCTATCATAAAGTTGTCGAATTGGGTGATTAAGAATATCACCATTTAACTTATTGACTAAAATACGATTACTAGTAAGCGCTATTTCTAAAGTGATCTTGTTATCAATTAAATTCTCAATCAACTTATCATCTTCAATGGCGGCGATACCATGTCCAATACGATTCGCGCCATGTTTAAGCGCTTGGATAATACTTTCAGCAGAATCAATTTCACCAGCATGATAAGATTTTTTTAAATTCAATTTAGAAGCAAGTTGATGGGCTTTTTCAAAATCATCAAAATGACCTGCTTTTTCATTACCTGCGATATTAAATCCGGTAATAAATGGGTGGGGGTTATTCTCAATAAATTGCAGTGTATCGTATACCACATCGGCACCCAGATGGCGCACGCCAATCACATGGTATCTTACCGTAATATTATGTTCTTTTTGAACATCAATAATCGCTTTATCCATTTGATTAAGCGTTTGTTTAAATCTTTCTTGATCCCAAACTATTTTACCTTCGCTTTCCATGGCACAAATATGATAGGGAGACAAAAATAGCTCGCAATAGATTAACCCTTGCTTGGCATTTCTGCTTAAAAAATCGTAAGTAATTAGGTAATAATCGTCGGGATGTTTAACAAAATTAGAGACAGTATCATAAGTTTGGATAAATGAAACAAAATCGGATTCATCATAATTATATCGACCATTTTTATAATCGGTTGCATCATATTCACCGGGTCGATAGCACAATGAATCAGGAAAAGTCAGATGATTCTTATCGGCTAGTTTTTTTGCCATAAATGGTGTAATACTACCTTCCACATGCTCATGAAGTATAACTTTGGGGATTATTTGCTTATTCATCTAGTTCTAATCTGTTTAAGTATATGCTTATAGGGCACTTGTAAATTATTCATCAGACTAAAGTGATACAACTTTTACAAGCATTTTATTCTACCTTGATAAGACAATTATTTTCCATACATTTTGTGTGACTTATCAATTTCTTTGAAATCAAGTGGCAACAATAGACAGGCAACAAATTAGATGCCTGTCTATTGATGTGGCCAAATTGGTTAATTTAGTCTATCTATTTAATATTAACCTTGCCTTGAGTTTGGTATTAATTTCTGTTCTCAAGAGTATCATTCTTGAAAATAAAGACAAAAATAATAGCAAGTAATAAAGAATATCCTGCAAAAATTAACCAAATTGTACGCCAGTCAATGACACCATTTACAGTGTAAAGATCCACAACAACACCACTGATAGTTGAACCTAAATAAGCCCCAAAACCATTGGTCATAATCATAAATAAACCTTGTGCACTATTACGGATATCTGGTGAAACTGTTTTATCAACGTACATAGAGCCCGAAATATTATAGAAATCAAATGCACAACCATAAACAATCATTGACAGAAGAAGTAACGTGAAACCTACAGGTGATGGATCGCCAAAAGCAAATAATCCAAACCGAGCAACCCATGCCAACATACTGATTAACATGACATACTTGATACCAAATCTTTTCATAAAAAATGGTACAAATAAAATAAATACAACTTCTGACATTTGTGAAATAGATAGCAATACTGACGGATATTGCACAACTAAACTATCAGCATATTCCGGAATACTTTTAAATGAAAGTAAGAACGGATTACCAAAAGTATTGGTAATTTGTAAAATACCACCAAGGAAGACTGCAAAGACAAAAAAGATAGCAATTCTAGGTTGTTTAAATAATACAAATGCGTCTAAACCTAAAGAACTTACAAGCGATTTTCTTTTTGACTCATCTTTAGCAATGACAATTAATGGCAATGTTAATGAATATAGGCTGAGTAAAATCGAACCGCCAGCTGCAATATAGAGCTGTACATTGCTTAATCCAACTTTTAAGAAACTAACAAGCCACATAGCAACAATGAAGCCGATAGTACCAAAAATTCTTATACTAGGGAATTGCGATATAACATCAAGACCTTCTGATTCTAAACAAGAATAAGAAATTGAGTTAGAAATCGCGATAGTTGGCATAAATGCTAAACAATGAATTAAAATTACCACGACCATCATAAATGGTGTTGTGACTGAAGCGGCAATAAAAAGGGTTATTGCGCCAAATAAGTGACAAAGCATGAATAAACGATTAGCAGGAATCCATCTATCTGCCACAACACCAAGCAGACCTGGCATAAATAAGGATGCTATGCCCATAGTACCATAAACTGTACCTACTGTTGTTCCAGTAAAATGCAAGGTCTCCATCATGTAAGAGCCTAAAGTTATAAGCCAGCTACCCCAGATAAAAAATTGCAAGAAAAATATAACTTTAAGTTTGAACTTAATATTCATTTCGTTTCCTTATTAAATGAGTTCTCTTCTAACCTATTAGATAAAATTAATGAATAAATAAAAATTGTTATTACTATCGATGCGTTAGTTATAACGTTAAACACATTTACTGATAAAATTGATTAATGACAGTCAATGTAAAACTTTTATTTCTTAAACAAAAAAAATGGCAGAAATTCTGCCATTAATTTAATCTGAATTGAGTAATACCGACTCTAACGCAACAGTAATCATCTCTTTGAAGCCTAGCTGGCGTTCTTCAGAAGACATCGCTTCGCCTTTTCGAATATGATCTGATACCGTACAAATCGCCAACGCTTTTGCGCCATATTCAGCCGCCACACCATAAATACCAGCAGCTTCCATTTCGACACCTAAGATATTGTATTTTTCCATGATATCGAAAAGATCAGGCTCAACGCTATAAAACAGATCAGCTGAGAAAATATTACCAACCTTCACATTAACATTTAAATCTTTAGCTGCATTAACTGCATTACAAACAAGACCAAAGTCAGCGATGGCAGCAAAATCATGATCTTTAAAACGCAAACGATTCACTTTAGAATCCGTACAAGCGCCCATACCAATAACAACATCACCAAGATTAACATTTGGGCTAATTGCACCGCATGAACCGATACGAATAATGTTTTTGACACCATAAAACTTAATCAATTCGGTTGTATAAATAGAACAAGATGGGATACCCATTCCATGCCCCATAACAGAAACTTGTTTACCTTTATACTGACCAGTAAAACCGAGCATTCCTCTTACATTCGTTACTTCTTTAGCATTATCTAAAAAAGTTTCGGCAATAAACTTAGCTCGTAATGGATCGCCGGGCATTAATACCGTTTGAGCAAAAGCACCATCGGCGGCGTTGATATGAGGGGTAGGCATTTAACTCTCCTGATTTATTACTAAAAAACGTCCTAAACAATTGCTATTTACGAATAAATGACTTGCCATAATCCATTGGTGACAAATCAAAATAATCAGCAACACTTTGACCAATGTCAGCAAATGTTTCACGATGACCTAATGATCCAGCTGGAACACTATCACCATAAACTAAAACTGGAATATGCTCACGAGTATGATCCGTACCAGGCCACGTTGGATCACAACCATGATCGGCACTAATAATTAAAAGATCGCCTGGTTCAATAAGGGCTAACATCTCAGGTAAACGGCGGTCAAAATATTCTAAAGCCGCAGCGTAGCCTGCAACATCACGTCGATGACCATAAGATGAGTCAAAATCAACGAAATTGGTAAACACAATCGTGTTATCTTTCGCTTGTTTGATTTCTTCTAGCGTAGCATTGAATAAAGCCTCAATACCTGTAGCTTTAACTTTCTTAGTGATACCTACTTCGGCATAAATATCGGCAATTTTACCAATTGATACAACAGTACCTTGTTTTTCTTCAACCAGCTTTTTAATCATTGTCGGAGCTGGTGGTTCAACGGCTAAATCATGACGATTACCAGTACGCACAAATTCACCAGGCTTATTACCTAAAAATGGACGAGCAATAACGCGGCCGATATTATAATCACCTTTATTAAGCTCATCACGAGCTATCTCACAAACCTCATAAAGTTTATCAAGACCGAAAGTCTCTTCATGGCAGGCAATTTGAAAAACAGAATCAGCAGAGGTATAAAAAATAGGTTTACCAGAAGCCATATGCTCAAGCCCAAGCTCATCAAGAATCACTGTACCTGATGAATGACAATCACCAAGATAACCAGGCAAGTTAGCACGTTTAACAATATTATCTAATAATTCTTTAGGAAAACTATTGGTAGTATTGGTAAAATAGCCCCAATCAAACAGAACGGGAACACCCGCGATTTCCCAGTGACCTGAAGGCGTATCTTTACCCGACGAAATCTCACTGGCAAAGCCATAAGCACCAATAACTTCACCTTCGGTAGCCATTCCTTTAGGGTATGAACCAGTTGATTCATAAGCGGCTTCTATCAAACCTAACTTTCCTAAATTAGGTAATTTTAATGGGCCTTGACGACCATGATCTGCATTACCTGAAGCACAAGCTTCGGCAATATGGCCTAAGGTATCAGAACCTTCATCACCATATTTTTTTGCATCTTCAGCACCGCCGATCCCAAAGGAATCGAGGATCATAATAAAAACTCTTTTCATAATTTCCTCTAAATCACAACTACCACTAAATATTGCAACAATCTTAAAACATAAAGTTATATAAAACCGTGATCGATAACTTATTTTTTAAATTTCATTAATAATAACGTCTACCACAAGGTTGAGTAAAATAGATTTTAACTAAATTTATAAAAAAGATCGTTTGGGTAGCTATAATACATGATAAAAAAAAACAAAAAAGGGAAAGTGTCCAATTTGTAGACTATTTGTCTAATCTTTTGACACTTATATCAACCTAAAAATAGTTAAGATCATTAAAAAAAATTTTAATGCATAAAAGATCGTTTTGCGTTGTGATAATATAGCAAATAAATAAACAATCGACACAATAGAATAAATTGCTTTATCAAAATAGATAAAGGCATTGATTTAATACTTTTAAATAATAAAAGGCATAAAAAATGCCGAATAAAACTAATTTAATTGAATTTAAAAGTATTTCTAATAAAAGGTAGTCATTAATGAACCAAAAAATTCCTAACACATTTGCTTTAGATGTCTATGCCAACCAAGTAGAAACAGTCGAAACAGTGGAACAGCTAATGCAAGTTTGGAAAACTAATACCGATAGTCAACCAATTATGATTATTGGACAAGGTAGTAATACACTATTTACTGAAAATTTTGCTGGTACAATCATTGTTAATCGAATTAAAGGATTAACGATAACCGAAACCCCAACACACTGGCATTTAAAAGTGGGTGCGGGTGAATATTGGCATGATCTGGTTGCTAACACCATTAATCAAAACATTCCCGGCCTTGAAAACTTAGCTCTAATACCAGGATGTGTGGGATCTGCACCAATTCAAAATATTGGCGCTTATGGCATTGAATTTCAAAAAGTGGCCGATTATGTCGAATTACTTGAATTTGCAACGGGTAAAATTATTCGCATAACTGATGGTCAATATGGCTATCGTGAAAGCATCTTCAAACAAAAATATGCTAATGGTTATGCGGTTGTATATGTTGGCATCACATTACCAAAACAATGGAGCCCTGTGTTAACTTATGGTGAATTAAGGAATTTTGATCCAGAAAGTGTCACCCCAAAAATGATCTTCGACAAAGTGTGCGAAATCCGTCGTAGCAAACTGCCTGATCCTAATGTATTAGGAAATGGTGGAAGCTTTTTTAAAAACCCAGTAGTAGACAAAAAATTTGCTGATAAGCTACTTGAAAAATATCCAACAATGCCAATATATCCACAAACAAATGATCAAATAAAATTAGCTGCCGGCTGGTTAATTGATCAGTGTGGTCTAAAAGGCTATCAAATTGGTGGTGCAGCAGTGCATCAACAACAAGCTCTTGTATTAGTCAATAAAGATAATGCGACAGCGCAAGATGTCGTTGCGTTAGCGCGTTATATCATAAATGCAGTATTACAAAAGTTCTCGGTGCACCTCTCGCCTGAAATTCGATTTATGGGCGCAACTGGTGAGATTGACGTGGATAAATTTCTATAACGTAAATAACGTTTATTAGACAATAAAACAGCTTATATACAACAAAATTATGAAACATTCGTATTCATTTCCTATTTTATTAACAAGTTTATTATTTGTAACCATCGCCTTATCGGCACTTAATACCCAAGTGCCACTTTGGCTAGTGCGTGAACATTTTTCACTAGGACAAATAGGTTTAGTCGGCTCGAGCTACTTTACAGGTAACTTAGTGGGAACGATTATGGCAAATTGGTTTATTAGCCGATTTAACGCCAGATTTACTTACACCTATAGTTGTATTATCTTTGCGATTGCAACTATTGGATTAAGCTTTTCAATGGATTTCTATAGTTGGGCGATATGGCGATTTTTTATTGGAATAGCCTGTGCGGTTACTTGGGTGGTCATTGAAAGCTGTATCTTAGTTACGGGTACTGTTCGTACTCGCGGTAAAATGCTGGCGGTTTATCTAACCACCTACTACTTAGGTACTGTTTTAGGGCAAGCATTGCTCCAATACTTTCCGCAAAACGTACTCTATTTTGGCCTAGTAATAGCAGTGCTAATGGGGTTAGCCATCTTATTTATATTACTAACCCATTACAAATTACCTAAAAAGAAAAAAAGCAGTTTCAACATCATCCCCATGATATTGTATAAACCTTCTCGAGTTGGTTTAATTGGTTGTGCGATTGCTGGTATGTTAATTGGATCGCTATACTCTCTAATGCCAGCATACTACTCACATCTAGGTTATACAGATAACCAAGTCGCAAATTGGATGGTTTTACTAATACTTTCTGGGGTAATCGCGCAAATGCCTGCCAACTGGTGCGCAGATAGGTTTGGTCGTCGTATTGTTTTGTTGGTTGAATCAATCTTAATGATGATAGCTTGTTGTTTACTGATATTTAACCTCTATGGCGTGTTAGCCATCATTTTACTTGGTGCGACCATTTACACTATCTACCCAATCTCAATGGCGTGGGCTTGCTCGTGTGTTCGCAAACAAGAAATTGTATCAATGAATCAAGCTATGTTATTAACCAATACACTTGGTAGCCTAGTTGCGCCAGCGGTAATTGCCTTTATAATGGACACATTTAACAATACCTATTTATTTATTAGTTTTGCTATAATTTCGCTTTACTTTATTGTTTTATTATCACTCAAAAAGTGAGGGTTTAATGCGCAGTAACCAAAATCCATTGAAATTAATCAATATATTAGCTGATGGGCAGTTTCACTCCGGTGAAGAACTTGCCAACCAATTTGGAATAACGCGAGCTGGCATCAACAAATATATCAAAGTGCTACGGGAATGGGGGATCACCTTATCATCCGTGCAAGGTAAAGGTTACTGCTTAGCATCACCAATAGATCTACTTGATAAAGTCAAAATCGACAATGACTATGGTGCTGATAGTCATGTGGAAGTACTGCCTATCATTGAATCAACCAACCAATATTTATTAGATAATATTGAGAAATTACAAACTGGCGACAGCTGTGTTGCCGAGTTTCAATCTAAAGCGCGAGGCAGGCGAGGGCGACAATGGTTTGCACCATTTGGCAGTAATCTCTATTTCTCAATGTATTGGCGACTTGAACAGGGCATCGCAGCAGCCATGGGGCTAAGCTTAGTCGTTGGTGTTGTGATAGCCGATACGTTACGAGAAATCTCGGGGCAAGATATTAAAGTAAAATGGCCAAATGACCTCTATCTTAATGACCAAAAACTTGCAGGCATATTAGTTGAACTTGCAGGCAAAACGGGAGACTGTGCACATGTTGTTATTGGTGTTGGAGTCAACCTAATGATGAATAATCCCGATACAACTATCGTCAACCAAAAGTGGGCTAATTTAGGTAAAGTTGATCGCAATTTATTAGTAGCAAAAGTCGCGAAAAATCTAAAAGTAAAACTTCGAGACTTCGAACAACATGGACTAACACCGTTTCTTAACGATTGGCAACGGCTCGACAATTTTGTAGGGCGTCCTGTTAAATTATTAATTGGTGACGATGTGATCCGTGGCGTAGCCAAAGGTATCAATGAACAGGGTGCGTTACTCTTAGAACAAAATGGCAAAACGAACGCATTTATTGGTGGTGAAATCTCATTACGCAGTGATGAGTGAAATATCTACCGGTAATTGATTAACATGAATTACTGAAAAGTATATCTTATGATCGGAAATAAATCGGTACATAGGTAAGCGGCAAAAAATAATGTCGCTCTAAATCCCTTTTTATCTTGACTTAACCATTTAATAAATTTCAAATTATATTGATAATCTCGCCTTAAACCAGCTGTTTAAAAAAGCACCAAAAAAATTGGTGGAATTTTTCATTTTGGTATTTTAATTAATAAACAATAGGTTATAATTAGGGTGTTCCCTATATGCATAGGGTTAAACCGAGCTGGCTACAAAAAAAGATGCACTGTTCAAAGTGTTCCCTATATGCATAGGGTTAAACCGACGAATGTATAAATGATATTGATTAGGAGTATGTGTTCCCTATATGCATAGGGTTAAACCGAATGGGTGTTAGATGAAAATAAGCAGCATCAAGTGTTCCCTATATGCATAGGGTTAAACCGTTCTTGGAATGTCATAGTGGGGTAGTGATTTTGTGTTCCCTATATGCATAGGGTTAAACCGCCTGTAATTAAACCAAAAGCGTTGGAGACGGTGTGTTCCCTATATGCATAGGGTTAAACCGTCTGATTTTGCTTTAGTTGCTATTGTTTCAGCGTGTTCCCTATATGCATAGGGTTAAACCGGATTAATTATGGGAAATCGTAAAGCAGTAACAGTGTTCCCTATATGCATAGGGTTAAACCGAACAAGAAATGGCGTATTTCACAGCCGATCAAGTGTTCCCTATATGCATAGGGTTAAACCAGCGTATTGGTAGGTTACAGATTGCTAAAAAGTTAAGTCGCAGTTTGCAATTAATCTAATATTTACAATTATTTAAGCTACATTCTCAATTGCAACAGAGAAACAAAGTGATATTGTGAAAGAACCCAATTATCAATTTCAAATAAACGGTAAGCAAACAGCATTTGCTAAATTAATTGATAGCAAGGATAGCAAAAAGAGAATTGTTCGAAGTAGATTAATCAATTGTTTAAATTAAAATAAAGCCGAAAAAGAAGTTAAGATTATAAGGCAAGATGGTAAGCTTATGATTAATAATAAAATTAATGCTATAAGCTTATCACGGATTTAAATTTAAAGCCAACATGAGTAGCTTATAAAGCTATTAATTCCAGCTTGCGTTACCAACTCTATTTTTTGAGACCACTGCTTTGTGAGAGTTTTGACAATTTAAGCTATCACCATCAATTTCACCGTTCTCACATTTTTTACGATATTTATCTAGTAGTTCTTTATCATTTTTAAAATCTTCTACAGTATAGGTCTTTTCATTACATCCAAATAAAAACAAAGCAGTAATTAATATTAATATCTTTTTCATATAAAATCCTTGCAATAATTGGTTAATATTAGATTAATTTTTTATAGTAGTTTTACTAAAAATTCATTTACAGCTAAACGAAGTAAATCAGATATTATTTTTAAATGCAACTTTGCTCGTTTATTTTTTTCAATATATTCTAATTCTTCATATTTATTTTCATCATTCGCTTTTTGATTATCTGTAATATCTATGAAAATGAGCGAGTTTTTAATGATCTGCAAATCATGGAAGGGGAAGCGCTGAAATTAATGAATAAATCAAAAAGACACCTAAGGGTGGTTTTTTTATGCTCATCAATCAGTTTTACAATACTTGCTTGTTGAGTTTCATTATCCTTTATATGTTCTCTAACTTCATAAACGATTTCTCTTATTTTTTTCTAATTGGTTTGGATATTATTTCACCATAAACTTGTTCTCTAGCAATATAGTAATCTGGCGTGTTTTTAATTATAAGTTCGTTGTTTTCTTTATTCACTTTTGAGCGCTCGAATGAATATATTTTCTTATGTACTTTGATTATAGAATAAACAAATTGAATTTAAAATTGGCAAAATTGATTTTATAGATAATATTTCATACCATACTTAAAAATTAAGGAGAATGGTATGAAAAAGTTATTAATTTTAATGTTTATTGGTTTTTCGATTTCAGGGTGCTCAACAACTCCAATTTCATTAAATGAAGTAAAGGACGTCCCGAAAGAGAGAGTGTTTAAATTTCAGAACGAAGTTAGTAATTATGCTAATTTAATATTGATAAGAGATAAAGGCTTGGTTGGTAGTGGTTGTTACATAAACGTATTTATTAATGGGGAAGAGGCAGCAAGGCTAGAAACTAAAGAACGTGTTTCACTGTATGCACCAAGTGGTAATATAATAATTGGTTCATCGATTCAAGGAAAGGGATTGTGTGGATTTAACCCTCCAAGACGTGAACGTGAATTTGCGTTTAAGAATGGCGAAAGAAAAGTATTTAGATTATTTATAGATCAGAATGGAAATACAGATATAATCCCAACAACTTTATATTAAAGTTGTTCAGTTCACCAATGCATAAATGGTTTAGAAAATTCAACTGGTTTTGGGATAAAACATGATGAACAATAATCTACAGATGATGCATGATTTAATTCAGAAACAACCCTGGGATGCTGATATTTTGGAAAAAATCCAAAAGTTGATTGATGCAGAACCCAATGTAGCAATTAAACGAATGATGGGGATGAGTCTGAGTGCTGTTATTAATAAAATGAATAATAGCAATAACAAAGTTTAACTAAATAAATTATTAAAAATTAACAATCTGCTCTGGCGGGTTTTTTATTGCCCAAACCCTTTAAATAACATACCATTACCTAAAATTTAAGGAGAATGGTATGAAAAAAATTGTATTGAGTTTATTTTTAATTTGTTTTGCTTTAGCTGGATGTAAAACGTTAGGGGATGTGAACGCTGATGATTATTTACGTTCAAGCCCACAAAATGTCGATAATAAAATGGTTGGGGTATGGGTTGCAGGAATGGGACCATACTTAACCACGATTAAAATAAATCCAGACGGGACAGGCTTGTTTTGTTATTCATGGAATGGGAAAGATGTTTTATATAAGTTGATTTATGATGGAAAATCATTGATTGTTCAAAGCGGTGAAAAGCTTGATGTTGATAAATTTAATTCTAGTGAAATCAACGTTACCGCTAATTACTACATGGGTAAAAAATATACGTTTTACCGCGACGATAATTATATAAAATCATCATCGTACTGTACTGCAAACGTAAAATAATTTACTCAATAAAATAATAAATTTTATAAATAAGACCGCTTTTATAGCGGTTTTTTATTGTGCAAATTTCATGAATTTCGTACTATTGACCTAAATTATTTACAGGAGAATGTATGAAAAGATTATTCATCACCATTTTATTGTTTTTTTCATTTAGTGCTTTTACCAATGAAATTACTTACAAAGATTGGCGAGTTAATATCGTTACTGATCCAATTACAGATAAAAAAACAGTGTCAATGAAGTCAGTTTATGTATCAAACAGCGATTCAATAAGTAGCGCTTTTTTTACAGTTAGTTGTGATTCAGTCTTTATTGTTCCATTCTCCATTCATAATAGTTTGGAAGATTATGAGGATGGGCTAATTAAAGTTATTTTCAGAGTTGATAAAAATACTCCAGTAGAAATGGAATGGGAGAAAAAAAGTAGCCTATTAATTACTAATCAAAAAGAGTTTTTAAATAAAGAAATTCAGGGGGCTACAAAGTTTATTATTAGAGTTGGGTCTAAATCTACAGTGGATTTAAAATTTCCTTTAGCTGGCTATAAGAAAGCTTACGAAAGATTAGAAAAAGAATGCTCAAATTAAAAAATAATTAACTTGTATTGATTACACAACCCGCCTAGAGCGGGTTTTTGTTCTCTGTTAACCAATTTTGTCATATTATCAAGTCATTAGCGAAGAGTTAAAAATCTAAAAGTTCAGGCTTAACATGTAGCGCTTCAGCAATTTTAATCCGCGTTGTTTTTCTTAACTTTTGGCTTTTTTCATATTGAGAATATGCTGACTGGCTAATACCGATTCTATTTGCCACTTCAACTTGAGATAAATTCAAATATTCACGCCACGCCTGAGCTGGCGAATAGTTATTATCAAAAACCATGTTAACGACATCGCTTGGTACACCAGATTCAATATCAATTGTCTTGGATTTAGATAACTCTAAATATTGATTGTATGGTAAAACCACAAATTGCGGTTGCCCTTGTTCGTTATTAATAAATTGTATATTAGTAAGTTCGGTCATCTCGTTTTTTCACCTCTTCAATAGAAACAATATAAATCTAGCCATTAAAATTAAAAACACTCGATAATTACCAACTCTTAACCTGTATTGATATTCATGGCCAGTCAATGCTTTTACATTAATACAATTTGGCATATCAGCTAAATCATTAATCTTATTATGAATTAGATTGTTGTTAGGTATTTTCCGTAACTGCTTCAATGCCTTGATTTGAAAAGCAATTTTATTCATTTTGCTTTTCTAATCAATTTTAATATAAGTATAATATAAGACTTATAAGTATTTTTAATTAAAATATAAGATTTATTTTTTCATTTCTCTCATTCAAGAAAATTTGATATCTTGAGAAATTATGGCGGAAGAAATTACATCGCTAAAACTAAAAATTGAGGTGCAATGCATCGATCGAGCAAGCAAAAAACTAGACGAGTATTCTCTATAAGTAGCGATAAACGTTTTGCATATAAACAAAAAAGGATGAGGATAGAAGGAAATTGAGATAGAAAAATAAAAAGCGGGTGAGTTAGCTTTTTTACTATTTTGGTAATCGTGAAAATCTACCAATACATTGATAAACGGTTTGTATATGAATCGCTGTGGTTAACTTCAAAGCGTTCCATTAAAATAAGAATTTACCAGAAGGGATTGCGTACAGCATCCCTTCTTTGATAGGTTTAAGAATAAAAGATAGATTACGCGATTATAAAAAGTTCGATAACTTATCCTTTAAAAAACAGTTAAAATTAGCTGTTCCCCCTTATTTTTTAACCTTAAGCAATCTTAAAGCATTGGCTGTAACAATCGCTGTGGTACCCGAATCAGCTAGTACTGCAAGCCAAAGCCCAGTAATACCAAATAAACTAGTAATTAAAAATACCAACTTAATTCCTAAGGCAATTGTAATATTTTGTTTGATATTACGATTAGCGAAGCGAGTTAAACGTATTAATTTAGGTAAGCTTAATAAACTATTTTTGGTTAAAGCGGCATCGGCTGTTTCAAGTGCAACATCCGTACCACTACCCATAGCAATACCGACAGTTGCAGCCTTCATAGCAGGGGAATCATTAATTCCATCACCAATCATCGCAATAGACGTATGTTGACCTATTTTTTCGATTTCTGCTAACTTATCTGCTGGCAACAACTCAGCACGATAATCTATGCCTAATTGTCCTGCAATTGCTTTTGCTGCACGTTGATTGTCGCCGGTTAACATTAATGTTTGCAAACCAAGTTGCTTAAGCTCAGTTATAGCAGCTAAAGCATCACTTCGTAGCACATCTTGCAAAGCAATAATCCCCAACAACTGCTGGTGGGTTGTAACCACCACAACGGTCTTACCACCATTTTCGAGTTGAGTGATAGTTTCAGCATCTTTAGCACTTATAGCCGTTGTTACGGTTTCAATCTTATTAGGAGATACAATAAAATAAATTTGCTGATCTAATTCACCTTGAATCCCAACGCCAGCAATCGCCTTACGATTTTGGGCTTCTTCAAAATGGATCTGTTTTTGCTTAACATAATCAACTAAAGCCTTAGCTAAGGGATGGTGTGATCCACTTTCAATCGAGGCAACAATCGCTAACAACTCCTCGCTAGAACAATGAAGATTAATGACATCAGTTACCTGTGGCTTACCTTCAGTTAATGTGCCTGTCTTATCAAACGCCACCATCTTAATTGAACCAATATGTTCAAGTGCCGCTCCGCCCTTAATCAACACACCATGTTTGGCTGCGGTTGACAAAGCCGACGTAATAACAGCGGGGGTAGATATCACTAATGCACAAGGACAACCAATTAACAACAACGTCAATCCTCGATAAATCCAAGTATACCAATCGGCACCCGTCAACAATGGTGGAATTACCACCACCAAAAACGCAAATAGCGTAATTGCTGGCGTATAATAACGACTAAACTTATCGATAAAACGCTCAATAGGCGCTTTACGATCTTCGGCATCTTCAATCAATTGCAAAATCCGATCAACGGCATTTTGTCCTGATTCCGAAATCACCTTGAGTTGAATAGTATTATCCACCACTAATGACCCAGCTAAAATTTTATCACCACTTAAATAATTAACTGGAATCGACTCACCTGTTAATGCGCTCTCATCAATGCTGGCTTGTTCGCTAACCAAAATAACATCAGCAGGTAATCGTCCACCAGATGAAATTTCAATAATATCATTAGGTTTTAACGTATGGCTGGCAACTGTTTTTCTTTTACCATCAATAATAATTACCGTTTCATCAGGCATCAACTCTACTAATGATGAAATTCCCTTCTTGGCCTTACTTGTTGCAAAACCCTCGAGCATCTCACCGATCATAAATAAAAAGATCACCATGGTAGCTTCTTCCGCTGCTCCAATAAACAGCGCACCAAGAGCGGATATACTCATTAACGACTCAATTGCAAATGGAGTGCCACTACGGGTTAAAACAATCGCCTCCTTCAAAATGGGGATAATTCCAACAATAGCAGTCACAATAAAGGCATATTCGCCAGCTGTATGATTCACCAACAAAATAAGATAACTTACTACAATTAAAGTACCTAAAACGGCTAACGGAATAAATGCTTTTTTATCAAAATTATGTGAATGTTCGTGGTGATGGGATTGGTTAGCTGATGCCTCAAAAATTGGGGTATAACCCAATTCTACGACTTTATCTTCAATCATCTTTATTACCGCGTCATCATGCTTTGGAACAAAAACGATTAACTTTTCGGTTGAAAAAATAATTTTGGTTTGATTAATATTGGGCAGTGTCTTAACACCGTTTTCGATTTTACTTGCGCAATGTGCGCAATCCATACCTTGAATTTTCCAAGTTAATTTAACACCTTGGCAACTCCGCTCAGGCTCTTCGGGAGGATCTTCAATCTCATGTCCATGATTATGCCCATGATTATGTCCATCACAAGATACTGTTGGATTTTCGTTATGAGAATCATGCGTATGATTATGTGCAATATTATGACAATCTCCATGACAATGGTCGTGATTATCGTGATGGGATTGCGTAGATTTGTTATTATATAACATAACGTTACCTCTATTTGTGGATGATTTTTATTGTACGCTCAAAAAAACAAAAAGAAATATTTTTAACCCACTTTTCTAAAAAAAGTTGAGGAGCGGGGTTTTTGAGGTTCAAAATTGTGCTTTGCAATGTTGCCTCAAGTAAATAATTCCGCTTTAAACTGAGGCGTTTTTTAGTAGCTGTTTTTTTGCATCAAAAAAAGTTGAGGAGCGGGGTTTTTGGGGTTCAAAATTGTGCTTTGCAATGTTGTCTCAAATAAATAATTCTGCTTTAAACTGTGTCGTTTTTTAGTAGCTGTATTTTTCCATCAAAAAAAGTTGAGGAGCGGGGTTTTTGGGGTTCAAAATTGTGCTTTGCAATGTTGTCTCAAATAAATAATTCTGCTTTAAACTGAGGCGTTTTTTAGTAGCTGTTTTTTTGCATCAAAAAAAGTTGAGGAGCGGGGTTTTTGGGGTTCAAAATTGTGCTTTGCAATGTTGTCTCAAATAAATAATTCTGCTTTAAACTGAGGCGTTTTTTAGTAGCTGTTTTTTGCATCAAAAAAAGTTGAGGAGTGGGGTTTTTGAGGTTATAAATTACGTTTAAACTTTATTAAATGATCCAAATCGCTAATTTTAAAAACCAGAATAAATTAATAGGATCATTAATTACATTTTTAAAGATTTGTAATTTAAATATATTTAATTAAAACAATATGTAATAATTTGGCGCTTAGATCCTTTTTAGATCATCTTTACGTAGGTTTACATAATTGAGTGAAAAAAAGTGTTGCATCGTGTTTTTCCAATCACTATACTTTTTTAACAGTTTTAGCAAAGAGGCTAAAACTTGGTAAAAAAAGCATAAAATTGCAAATAAATCAAAAAATTACTTGACAGGATTGTCGCAAATGTTTTATAATTTTCAACAGGCAACAGGCAACAGGCAACTTGGCCAACCTATAATTTAAATTCGTCTAAGTCCAGCTCCCAACTTAAATTTTTCACTGAAACTTATTTTTCCACTCAATCAAGTGAAATTCTGCGAATTTTCGCGCGATCGTTTTCCGGATCCTTTTTTAGATCCTTCCATTTTCCGAAATTATCCCTACAGATTGTTTTTTTCGTGGCGATTTCTCTTTCTTTTTCGAGTAACGCATTAACTTCACAGACAACTAGGAATGCGATACAGGGTAGTGCGCCGTATTTGACTTTCGACGGTGGTCGTACTCGTGTGGTTAATACTAACGATCTGCTTGGGATTACTTTATCTAATGGCTCAAGATACACACCTTCAAACAATACTTCATCTTCTTCAAGACCAATTGAGTTGTCTACTGCCGGTGAGAGTTTTGCTGATATTGGTATGCTGGTTCCCACTGATACTAATTCAGTCGCTTTAAGTTCTCTTATCGGTCCTCCTTATAATTATTGGGGGGATGATGATGGTGATTCTGGTGTTACAGCTACAGGTTCTTTAAGTTTATCTATCGTTGATAAATACAATCAAGCTGTATCACGTAGTAGTGTGCTAACAGTTTGTAACGCACCTTATCGTGTTACATTATCCAGTACTGACGGCACATTATCTACTCGTTACGGAGTTCCTAATCGTAGTAATTTCAGTGCCAGTATTGTGACTTATTACATTAATCCTAAGGTTACACCTGTAGTTTGTTTTGCCAGACCTAATACGGTGTTCGCTTCAGGTCCTTATGCTGGGCCGGCCTCGATGTGGGACCCTTATGATGGTTTTATTCCTCAGTCAACTGGTCCATCCTCTTACGGTAGAAACTTTCCTACTACTGGTGCTAACAATCTGTACTTTGATTTACTCATTGGTGGTGTTAATCAACCTTTGTATTGGTCTCTTGTTTCTCGTGGTGGTATCACTGCTACCATGACTAATTCTACTGCTACAAGCGTACGCGTTACTTTAATTGGTCCTTACGCTACTACATCCCAGCATAGTTCATCTAGTCCTGACAGTGTTTCTACTCCTTCTCTGCCTCAGACATTCGAGTTGGTTGGTCGTGACAATAATGGTAATCCAGTTATTAAATATGGTTTTACTTTGAAGCAGTGGTTTGTTCATCGTGGTGCGAAGAGGGACAATTATTCTAATATTTTATCTTGGTGTGATAGTATTGGTTATCGTCTTGTTAAGGTAAAGGATTTAACCAACGCTTCTCTTTCATCTAGTGTAGTTATCCCTGGCGCCACTCCTTCCTCACCTGGTAATCATATTATGCGTCATATAGGTTCTGGCTTTTTTACGGAGTGGGGCACTATGCCCCAGTATTCTGGTGCTGGCTTCCTCGATGGTTATTACTTGACTAGCGACCAGTATAATAGTGGTCACCAGTTTAGCGTGCGTACAATCTACGGTGATGCGAGGTCGAGCAACAACGACTACGGGCTTTGTGCCTATCCTTAGTATTTATTTCTTCGACCTTAATTCTTAGGGTAGGGTGGGGAAAGATAATATTAAGTTACTAAAAGTAAGCTGACTTTCAATGTTGCTGAGCTATAAAAAATCGATTTTGTGACTTAGCGAGACTTCAATTACCCGCCTCGGCGGGTTTATTTTTGAGGCGATTTTATCGCAAAAAAAGTTGAGGAGCGGGGTTTTTGAGGTTTTAAATTTCACTTAAAAAGTTTTAAATGATCAAACTTACTAAATTTCTAATTCTAAGCCCTAAAATAAAATTTCCGATGATCTTTAA
>NZ_JAFNNA010000015.1:0-60147 GCF_026536965.1 Gilliamella sp. B2911
CTACAATTTTTTCATAGTAATTATTTATCTTATCCCAATCATCTGGATAAAAACTTGGGTCATCTTTATATTTTTCATAAATGTATGACATTAATTCATTGAGTTCTTGTAGATATTTATCATACTGTTCTTGAGTAATTAAGTTAAACTTCAATGCATATCTAAACTCAGCTTTTGTCAATCTTTCAATACTATAAATTCTTTCTTTTTGGTCCCGCATATTGCGCTCCTTAGGTAGTTTTGGTGATATTGACGGCTGAATTATAAATAATTTTTAAAAGGGGTCCAAGTGGAAAAGAAAGCATAGGGAGCCTTTTGATTTGTACGCCATTAAAAATATATTCTATAATCTAAACTGTTTATTAATTTAATACAGAAAAGGAAAAATTTATGGCGACTTTTGACGAAAAAGAGTTTTTATGGGAAGAAATGTATAACAGTGTTCGAATTTGCATTTCAAAAGCAAAGGGCTATGGCAATGAATATACATCAGATATGTTAGAAGATATTAAAAAATTAAGAGAATTTAGAAAAAAAATTGCAGATACTTCTTATGAAGAAATTGATTATGAAGCTGCATTAAAATTTTTCCAGTTAATCGAAAATAAATATAATTAACTAATATGAAAAACAATGAACAATTATCCCATGTATCTAATCAATAAAAGAATCATATCGTTAATGACATATGGATTGATATTCATATAGAACAGCCCGAATGAATTGACATCACAACAAAACCCAAAGCTTATGTTGTAGGCGGACAACCAGGAGCTGGTAAATC
Source organism: Gilliamella sp. B2911 (assembly GCF_026536965.1). NCBI lineage: Bacteria > Pseudomonadati > Pseudomonadota > Gammaproteobacteria > Orbales > Orbaceae > Gilliamella > Gilliamella sp. B2911. The sequence goes on from NZ_JAFNNA010000015.1 coordinate 785, forward strand.
TACCTTTACAAATAAACTTCAAACTGAATTCAGTAATAATAGTCTAATTATTGAATTAAATTCTTATCGAGAACGTATCCCGCGCTATGTTCCCAAAAATGTGCATGATCAAGTTATTGAAGCAAACTAAGTCAATCAACGCAAATTGAATCATTAACCGTTTATAATCGACAAGAAAAAATTTATGATTCCAAGATTGATAAAGGTTTACCATCTGTATCTATTCAATATGAAATTAATAAAGATGAAAATAAACTATCACAAGATTAGAGCCTTGCTAAACTACTTCAAACTGCTAAGCAGAATGTGGCAAATAAAAAATCGATCAGACAAATAAAGATAACGATATGGAAAGATAGTGTAGATACATTTTTAAGTAAATTAAGTTTATTTAAAATAAACCATCAATCTATTGATATTTTTTAGTTAAATTAATTTAGTATACATAATGTGAAATGCGTTATGTTGAGTAGCTCAGTATATTAATTTGTAATGAGATTTATCACTTATTTTCAATTATTACGCACCTAATTAATTATATTTAATAAAATCATAACATTAAAGTTCCTATAATGTATATTATGTTAAATAATAACATTATTGCGAACTAAAATAACACCTTTTGCATTACTATTTATCGCTAATATTTTTTATTAATAAGATAGAAATCAATAATAATCAATATGTTAATTATTATTTGTCAGTAAAATAACTTCACTACCAAGTACTGGGATTTTTAAAATATGTTTTTTGATTTTGCCCCAAACCTGCATTTCACAAGCTTTACAGTTGAATTTTAAAATTAATTCTTCATTATTATTTTGAATTAATTTCATTGGTGTTACTTTAGTTTTAACTCCTTGAATCCCTTTAGCTTGTTTTGGACATAAATTAAATGCAAATCTTAGACAATGCTTTGTAGTCATTAAAGGAACGTCATCTTTAACTTCGTGAGCTTCAAATGCACTCTCGATTAGTTTTACACCATGTTGAGCATAAAATTCACGAGCTTTGTGATTATAAACATTAGCTAAAAAACTTAATTGTTGTTCAGGATATATCGGTGTTGGATGTACTTGAGGTTTACGAATATTTCTTCGATAATTATTTAATCGCTCTAGAGTTAATTTATCAATAATATCTCGTCTTAACTGATTTAATTGACTGTTGGGAACAAAATAAGCTTGGTTTAAATCTATAATTAACTCCGCTAAATAATAGGTTGTCTGGCCTAACTTAGATAAACTATCTCTTATATTATTGAGAGCTTTATCCTGTTGCTTAGCTAGCTCAAATGGGCCTTTCAATTCAATTTTAACGCTACTACCCTCTTCACTTGATGCAATTAACTCCAAACCATTTGCTATATTTTTAAGCCTAAATGTTACACCGATACGACGACAACTAGATTCTTTTAATAAAATTTGTTGCCAATTATGATCTAAATTGCGATTAATTTGATAAGGTAATTTTATAGAATATAATGCTTTAGGTATTTCATTAGGAAATACTTGATAATGATTATTACCAATTTTTTCTACTTTATCAGCTCTAAAACCTATAATTTCCCTTTTGATTAAAACATTTAATCCATCACCATTAGTTAACGCTTGTTCTGATTTTATTACGATAGATTGTTTAGTAATTTTTATAATTTCACCAATTGTTAAACCAATAAATTTGGGTGAATCAAATGCACCAATATTGGCTTGTCTACCTCGAACAAAATAATCGGTAGATCCTCTGTGGAATGTTCTATTTGGATCCGGGGTAAAAAAGTGTTCAGTTTTGCCACTCGATGCAGCAACAAAATCTGTGTTTTTTTCTAAAATATTATCTAATTTTTTACGATAAAATGCGGTTATATTTTTAACATAACTCAAATCTTTGTATCTGCCTTCAATCTTGAAAGATCTCACTCCGGCTTGTATCAACTCTATTAAATTATCAGACTGATTATTATCCTTCATTGATAAAAGATGTTTTTCATAAGCGACGATGCGACCTTGTTCGTCTTTTAATGTAAATGGCAATCGACAAGCTTGAGAACAGTCGCCTCGATTAGCGCTTCGCCCCGTTTGTGCATGAGAAATATAGCATTGACCAGAAAATGCAACACATAATGCGCCATGAATAAAAAATTCAATATTTGCATCAATTTGTTGATGTATGTTTGCTATTTCGGTTAAATTTAATTCTCTCGCTAAAACTATTTGAGAAAAACCTACATCGGAAAGAAATTTAGCTTTTTCTGGCGTTCTAATATCCATTTGGGTACTAGCATGTAAATCAATTGGTGGGATATCCATAGCTAATATTCCCATATCTTGAACTATCAAAGCATCCACCCCAGCATTATATAATTGCCAAATTAATTGCCTTGCAGCTTCAAGCTCATTGTCATGAAGAATTGTGTTTAAAGTTACAAAAACCTTAGAGTAAAAATGTTGGGCAAATTCTACTAGTTTAGCAATATCACTTACTGAATTACCAGCATTATGACGAGCACCAAATTGAGGACCGCCAATATAAATAGCATCAGCTCCATGTAAGATAGCTTCTTTTGCAATTTCTACATTTTTTGCGGGGCTAAGTAATTCTAATTTAGTAGTGTGTTGCCTATACATGAGAGATTCTCTGAGAAAATATTAGGATGGTATATTAAATTTTAATTAAAAAATGGCAAATACAATTAATATTTGCCATTGAAGTTTTTAAATATTATTTATTAAAGAATATTAGATTGATTACGCAATGCTTCAATACGTTTATCTAAAGGTGGATGAGATAAGAATAGTTGAGAAAATCTTGCTTTCTTCTCACCATTAATACAGAATGCCAAAATTGATGCTTCTTCACTTGGCTCATGACTCAATTTTAATTTTTCTAAAGCAGCAATCATTTTAGTAGACCCTACTAATTTCGCTGAGCCTGCATCAGCATGGAACTCTCGATAACGTGAAAACCACATAGCAATGATGCTTGCTAAAATACCAAATACAGTTTCAAAAATCATTACGATGAAATAATAAGCAAAAGTAGATAATCCTTCACTTCTATCTTCCAAAGCTTTTGTTACGATTGAAGCAAAAATTCGTGAAATAAAAATAACAAAAGTATTAAGTACACCTTGTAAAAGCGCCATTGTCACCATATCACCATTTGCAACGTGACTCATTTCATGTCCAATTACAGCTTCAGCTTCATCTTGAGTCATAGCGGCTAAAAGACCCGAGCTAACAGCTACGAGAGAATTATTTTTAGTTGCTCCCGTTGCAAAAGCATTTATATCTTCTGCTTGATAAATCGCAACTTGTGGTGTTTTTAATTTCAATTCATTTGCTTGGCGATTAACTACATCTAAAAGCCATTGCTCTTGAGCGTTGCGAGGATTAGTAATTATTTTTCCACCAACAGAACTTAAAGCCATTCTTTTAGATAAAAGAAGTGAAATAAAAGACCCACCAAAACCAAATATAGCCGCAAATATAAGCAATCCTAATGTACTATGAGCATCAACGCCACAAATACTTAAAATAATACCAAATACAAACATAACAGCTAAGTTAGTTAGGATAAATAATCCAACTCGCATCATAAATAATTCCTCATTACTGTTTTTCTAATATGAATAATTTTACTTAAGAAGATAAATAAAATTTGATATATGATCGCAAAAATGTTGCATCTCTACAACCTCTTTAATATGAAATTTTGAAAGGATAAATTAAGTGACTATTTAATAGCCATTAAAGACAATGGTAAGTTAATAGCAATATTAATTTAGAGAATTTTGGAGGAGACCCTATCAGCCACATCCCACACACATATTTTTTACTTTGGCTGCTTCCTTCCGGACCTGACCTGATGAGCAAAAAAATGTTGCAAGAGGACCCATAGAGCCTCCATTGAAGAGGCGTTATTATGCTTTAATTAGCAAATTATTACAATATTTATAACGAAAAAAGAACTAACCTTCCTGTCTTGTAATAACAACAGAAAGGCTATTACATATCAAACGAAATTTAAAAATGTTTAACTATAGAGTTAAATTTTTCTCAATTCGTTCTCTAAATTTAATACCTGGTCTAAATGTGACAACTCGACGAGCTGAGATATCAACACTTTCGCCTGTTTTTGGATTGCGACCTGGTCGTGAATTTTTATCACGAACAGCGAAATTACCAAATCCAGACAGTTTAACAGGTTCACCTTTTTCTAAAGCAACACGAATTTCTTCGAAAAAAAGTTCAACTAGGACTTTAGCTTCTTGACGATCAATATCAAATTTATCGGCAAGACGATCTGCAATATCAGCTTTAGTTAATGTCATAATTATTATTCTCTTAATAGGGCATTGAAACGGTTTTGTAAAGCAATAACACACTTGCTTACAATGTTTGTTATATCTTCTTCTTCTAGTGTACGTGATTTGTCTTGTAAAATCAAACTGATAGCAAGGCTTTTCTGATCTTTATCTATGTTTTCACCTTGATATACATCAAATAAATTAACTCTTACAAGTTGTTCACCACCAGCATGTTTACACTCAGAAATAATATCTGCTGCTGGTATTGTGTTAGATACAACTACAGCAATATCTCGCTTATTAGACGGATATTTAGATAACTCATGAGCAACTGGTACTCTTTTATCATTAATTTTATCTAAATTTATTTCAAAAACAAGCGTTTTACTATTTAAAGATAATTTTTTTTCAATTTCTGGATGTAAAACACCAAAATTACCAATAAGCTCGCCATTCAAGTAAATAGCAGCACTTTGTCCAGGATGTAATGCATCAAGCTCTGATTTCTGATATACAATTTTTTCATTACAACCTAAAAGAGAAAATAGTAACTCTAAGTCCCCTTTCAAATCATAAAAATCAATATTTTGTTTAGGTAATGACCAATGCTCTTCATAAAGAGTGCCAGTAAGAACACCAGCAAGCATCAATTCCTGGCGAACACCAAATTCACATGAATCATCTGGAATAAAACGTAAGCCTGTTTCAAATAATCTCATCCGAGATTGTTGACGATTTTGATTATATATTACAGCATCTAATAACCCTGACCATAATGATAAACGCATAACTGACATTTCACTCGAAATAGGATTAGGTAATGTAATATGATGCTGCTCTGGGTGAAGAAGTTGTTGAATTTTAGGATCAACAAAACTATAAGTCACCGCCTCTTGATAACCTTTATCTACTAATAAATTTTTTACTCTAGACAAAGGGACTATATTTTCAGGTTTTGGCTTCATTACAGATTCTATTTTCAGATTCACATTAGGAATATTGTTATAGCCATAAATTCGAGCAACTTCCTCAATTAAATCCTCTTCGATTTGCAAATCAAATCGCCAACTTGGTGATTTAACAGTCCAAACATTTTCATTATAAGAAACTTCACAGCCCAATCTAACTAAAATGTCTGTAATTTTTTGAGTTTCAATTACATAACCTATAATTTGATCCACTTTATGTCTACGTAGTTGAATTGTAGCTTGAGAAGGAAGCTCTTTTTCGTTTGTAATTTCAGAGATAGGACCTACATCACCACCACAAATATCAACAATTAATTGAGTTGCTCTTTGCATAGCAGATAATTGTAAATAAGGATCAACACCACGTTCATAACGGTGAGAAGCATCAGTATGTAAACCATATTCACGAGCTTTACCAGTTATTGCTAATGGTGCAAAAAAAGCTGATTCAAGGAAGATATCTTTTGTGGAAGTTGTTACGCCAGATTTTTCTCCCCCCATAATACCAGCCATTGCTAATACTTTTTGATGATCAGCAATAACGAGTGTTTTATCGTTTAGTTTGACTTCATTCCCGTTTAATAAAACAAGTTTTTCATCTTGATGAGCATAACGAACAATGATTCCTGAATCGATTTGCGCCAAATCAAATGCATGCATCGGATGACCTAATTCTAATAACACATAATTAGTAATATCGACAATGGCATCAATTGAGCGGATACCACCACGGCGTAATTTCTCTTTCATCCAAAGTGGTGTTGTTGCATTAACATCAATATTTTTTATTACTCGACCAAGATAACGTGGCGCAGCTTTAGGTTCATTTATTTCAATTGACACAGTATCAGCAATAGTTGCTGGAACACTTTCAATATTAAGTTGTTTCATTGGAATATTGTTAACTGCAGAGATATCTCGGGCAACACCAATGATACCAAAACAATCAGCCCGATTAGGCGTAACACTAATCTCGATCATAACATCATTAAGATTTAGATATTCACGGATATCTTGCCCTAAAGGTGCATCATCAGGCAATTCAATAATGCCACTATGATCTTCAGATATTCCTAATTCAGAGTAAGAACAAAGCATACCTTCTGAAGGTTCGCCACGTAATTTGGCGGCTTTAATTTTAAAATCACCTGGTAGGACAGCCCCAATTGTTGCACAAGCAACAGTTAAACCCTGACGACAATTTGGTGCACCACAAACAATATCCAGTAATTCAGGCTTGCCAATATCGACTTTAGTTACACGGAGCTTATCGGCATTAGGATGTTGTTTACACTCAACTACCCTTCCAACAACGACACCTGAAAAATCACCAGCAACTTTTTCAACATCATCGACTTCTAGTCCAGCCATGGTTAATTGATCGGCTAACATTTCGCTACTAATTTCTGGATTGATCCATTCACGTAGCCAACTTTCACTAAATTTCATGTTTTGATCTCCAGAATTAATTAAATTGTTTTAAAAAACGTAAATCATTTTCAAAGAAAGAACGCAAATCAGTGACACCGTAACGCAACATAGTTAACCTTTCAATTCCCATACCAAAGGCAAAACCATTATATATTTCAGGATCTATTCCAACATTACGTAATACATTAGGATGAACCATACCGCATCCTAAAACTTCTAACCATTTGCCATTCTTAGCCTTGATGTCCACTTCTGCTGAAGGTTCTGTAAATGGAAAATATGCAGGTCTAAATCTAATTTCCATATTATCCTCAAAAAAACAATGAAGAAAATCATGCAATAACCCCTTCAAATGGGTAAAACTTACATTTTTATCTATCAATAACCCTTCCATTTGGTGAAACATTGGCGTATGCGTTTGATCATAATCATTACGATAAGTTCTACCTGGAGCAATGATTCGGATTGGCGGTCTTTGATTTTCCATTGTTCTTATTTGAACTGTAGAAGTTTGTGTGCGTAATAAACGTTTTGCATCAAACCAAAATGTATCGTGATCAGCACGTGCAGGATGATGAGCAGGAATATTTAATGCATCAAAGTTATGATAATCGTCCTCGATTTCTGGTCCAGTCTCAACAACAAAGCCCAGTTCTCCAAAAAATTCAACTAAACGATTAATTGTCTTAGTAACTGGATGTAAACCACCTAATTCTAGCGACTTACCTGGTAATGTAATGTCAATTGTTTCATTTGCTAATTTTGCATTAAGAGCCTGACGCTCTAAAAAGTTACGCTTCTGATTTAATAACTCAACAACTTGTTGCTTAGCATCATTAATTTTCTGACCTACAGCCGGGCGTTCATCAGCGGGAACATCACGTAAAGAAGCCATCTGCATTGTAAAATAGCCTTTTTTACCAAAATATTCCACTCGAATTTGTTCTATGGTATTAATATCATTAGCATTTTCAATAGCGGATTTGGCATTGCTTACCAGTTCAACTAATTGAGACATACAGTTCTCCTGCTTATTGTTTATTACATAAAAAAAGCCTCTTCTGAGGCTTTTATAATTATTTTTCGTTTTTTATTTGCCTCACGAACGAATAGCATTATTGAAGCTAAAAAAGAAACGAAAAATAACTAAATTCATAATTAACTCTTAAATAATCTTTTTATAAAACATAAAAGCCGAGATAACTCGGCTCTTATAAAGCTATTAAAGTGCAGCTTTTGCCTTTTCAACTAATGCAGCGAATGCATTTTTATCAAATACTGCAATATCTGCAAGGATCTTACGATCGATTTCAATTGAAGCTTTCTTTAAACCGTTGATGAAACGACTATAAGAAAGACCACATTGACGAGCAGCAGCATTGATACGTACAATCCATAATTGACGGAATTGACGTTTACGTTGACGACGGTCACGATAAGCATATTGTCCTGCTTTAATTACTGCTTGGAAAGCAACACGATATACACGTGAACGAGCACCATAATACCCTTTTGCTTGTTTTAAAATTTTCTTGTGACGTGCACGAGCAATAACACCACGTTTAACACGAGCCATAAACTATATCCTCTAAAAAATTAATCAATAATTAAGCGTATGGAACACACGCCACTACTAAACCTAAATCGCCTTTTGACACAGTAGTCAAACCACGTAAATGACGTTTACGCTTAGTTGATTTTTTAGTTAGGATATGGCTCTTGTTAGCTTGTTTATGCTTAAAGCCACCAGAAGCTGTTTTTTTAAAGCGCTTTGCTGCGCCTCTTACAGTTTTAATTTTAGGCATTTTATAAATTTCCACTTCGCATTGTTAATAAAAATAAAATAATGGTGTAATTTTTAGAAACTAAAAATTAACTTGAAAAACCATTACTTTTTCTTCGGCGCTAACACCATAATCATTTGACGACCTTCAATCTTAGTTGGATAAGATTCAATAACCGCCAAATCAGCTAAGTCTTCTTTAATGCGGTCAAGCATTTCAATACCTAACTGTTGGTGAGCCATTTCACGTCCACGAAAACGCAACGTAACTTTGGCTTTATCGCCATCTTCAAGAAAGCGTATCAGGCTGCGGAGTTTTACCTGATAGTCGCCTTCGTCTGTACCAGGTCGGAATTTAATTTCCTTAACCTGAACAACCTTTTGCTTCTTCTTCTGTTCTTTTGTTGCTTTACTCTTTTCATAGAGGAATTTGCCATAATCCATAATTCGACAAACAGGTGGCTCTGCATTAGGACTTATTTCAACTAAATCCAACGTTGCTTCTTCAGCTTGTTTTAAAGCTTCATCTAAGCTAACAATACCGAGCTGTTCACCATCGACGCCGGTTAACCTCACCTCGCGAGCTGTAATCTCATCGTTAATTTTGTGCGCGCGTGTTGACTGAATTCGCTTACTGACTTTAATATCTCATTCCTCCAAAGTAATTTATCATTAATTCATCTGTTCTAATGAACGACTATGAATTTCATTAAGCAATAATTCTATAACATGTTTCACTTCAAAGCTACCAAGATCTTTACCTTGGCGTGTTCTAACTGAAATTGTTCCTGATTCCATTTCTTTGTCTCCACAAACAAACATATAAGGAACACGTTTTAGAGTATGCTCACGAATTTTAAACCCTATTTTCTCATTTCTCAAGTCTGCTTTTGCTCTAATACCAACTTTTTGTAATTGGCTGGTTAATTGTTTCGCATAATCAGCTTGATTATCGGTAATATTGATAACGGCCACTTGTAATGGTGCTAACCAAGTTGGGAAGAATCCTGCACAATCTTCAGTCAAAATTCCCATAAAACGTTCCATCGAACCTAAAATCGCTCGGTGAATCATAACTGGAACATGACGTTCATTATCTTCACCTACATAAGTTGCATCTAATCTTTCTGGTAACATAAAGTCGAGTTGGACAGTACCACATTGCCATGCACGGCCTAAGCAATCATGAAGCGTAAATTCAATTTTTGGCCCATAAAATGCACCTTCGCCAGGTAAATACTCAAATTCAATACCATTTTCAGTTAAACATTCTGCTAAATCGTTCTCGGCTAAGTCCCAAGTTTCATCTTTACCAATACGTTTTTCAGGACGAGTTGATAATTTAACAGTGATGTCTTTGAAACCAAATGTGCTATACATGTCATAAACCATTTTGATACAGTTATTAACTTCACTGCGGATTTGGTTTTCAGTACAAAAGATATGTGCATCATCTTGAGTAAAACCGCGAACACGCATTAAACCGTGTAATGAGCCTGACGGTTCGTTTCGGTGACAACTACCAAACTCAGCCATTCTTAGTGGTAAATCGCGATAAGATTTTAAACCTTGATTGAAAATTTGAACGTGCCCTGGGCAGTTCATCGGTTTAATACAGTATTCACGATTTTCAGATGAAGTAACAAACATCAACTCTTTATAGTTACCCCAGTGACCTGTTTTTTCCCATAAAACCCGATCCATCATAAATGGACCTTTCACTTCTTGATAATCGTATTCTTTTAGTTTAGTGCGAACAAAAACCTCAAGTTCACGGAAAATAATCCAACCATCGTTATGCCAAAACACCATACCAGGTGCTTCTTCCTGCATATGATACAAATCTAGCTGTTTACCAATTTTACGATGGTCTCGCTTAGCTGCTTCTTCTAAAAATTGTAAGTAACTATCAAGTTGTTTTTTATCAGCCCATGCTGTGCCATAAATACGTTGTAACATTTTATTATCACTATTACCCCGCCAATATGCTCCAGCAATTTTTTGTAATTTAAAATGATGGCAAAAACGCATATTCGGCACATGTGGCCCGCGGCACATGTCAATATATTCTTCATGGTGATAAAGTGCAGGAGTAGAATCTTTTGGAATATTCTCATCTAAAATAGCAATTTTATATGGTTCATGACGCTCCCAGAATACTTCTCTAGCACGTTCCCAACTTACTACTTCTTTTATAACTTCATAATCTTTCTTAGCCAATTCATGCATACGCTTTTCTAGAGCGTCAAGATCTTCCTGAGTTAGAGAGTGATCTAAATCGACATCGTAATAAAAGCCGTTATCAATCGTTGGACCAATTGCCATTTGCGTATTTGGCCAAAGTTGTTTAATTGCATGCCCCAACAAATGAGCGCAAGAGTGACGAATTATTTCAAGCCCATCTTCATCTTTTGATGTAATAATAGATAAAGTTGAATCTTGCTCAATTAAATCACAAGCATCTTTACGTTCACCATTTACTCGCCCAGCAATACATGCTTTGGCAAGACCAGCTCCAATACTTTGAGCAACTTCTAAAACAGTAACAGGCTTATCAAATTGACGTTGACTTCCGTCAGGAAGAGTAATAATTGGCATAATAAATCCTTATAACAGTGGTGCGCCACACGAAAGCGCACATGCGTACATAAAAAATAGTTGTGTATACTACCACTTATCTTAAGGATTTTAAATAGAATACCGAGGGTTTATCACAGATTTTATTATAATAATTTAATAACACTTAATTAGTCATAATTAATTATAAATAGCTGAAATAAAACATAGCCAGCAAAAAAATATTATATATAATAATATAATGTATTAAGATAAATATGTTTGACTACATAATATATAAAGGAATATGAAAGTAATGCATACAAAATATTTTATCGCTATTTTATCTTTATTAACTTTAATTGTAACTGGATGCCAATCTTATCGTAATAGTGATGTTGCATCATCAAATACTGTTACAGAAAGTGCTAATAAAAGCTTAGGGACTCAATGGGGAGATGGCATTGAATCGCATGTTCAACAAGTAAGTATGAAACGTACCGGTTTTTACCCTATTGATGTTATTACTATCAATTATTCAGCACATCAATATAATGGAAAAGCAATTTCAGAAGTTATGTTGAATAATGGCAGAATTGGTATGGCTTTCCTTGATGATCGTGGCAAAAAATGGCAATTAACTAAACAAAATAACAACGTTAAGTTACAAGGTAAAGTAGGACAAAGTTACCGATTATTCTATCGTAATTACTCTTCTAATACCTATGAAATTGTAGCAACTATTGATGGATTAGACGTTATTAATGGTAAAGCTGGTTCATTATCAAACAATGGCTATATTTTAAGACCACATGACACACTTGTGATTGAAGGCTTCCGTAAAAGTAATAATGAAGTAGCTGCTTTTACTTTTTCTGACAGCTCTAGTGCTTATGCTAATCATAATAGTGAAGGTTCAGCAACAAATATAGGTGTAATAGGCACGGCAATATTCCAGTTAGAGGATAATAGTAGAAACTATCAAAAATTAAGTCCAAATGCTTTTCCTGCTGATAATGGTAATTATGCCAAACCTCCGGTTTATTAATTTATGGTTAATCATCTTTCCGTCAACATTGTTGACGGAATAGATCTGATACATTTTACATAAAGTCCCTTTTAAATTAAGTTAAAAGACAAATTATATTTTTAAAAATAATTCTCTACTTTTAAATGGTTTTGCACCAACATAAGGTTTTAACGCCATCCTGGTAAAACGTTTTGCCGCTTTAAGTGTATCGATATTGTGAAATTGCCTTTTCCCTAAAGCTAAGACTTCTTCACCAGTGAAAGCGGTACTATTTTGTAACAAACTACAAATAAAACCTTTTTCTGAAATATATTGATAATGCATAGATTCAACAATATCGTCACCTGTTGCACTGCAATGAAAAAAATCAACGTGATAGCCCAAATTTTCAAGTAAGGCCAATTCAAATGCTCGTAACACGTTTTCAGCAGGAACTTGTTGGGCTAATTGTTGTATACTTGCTAGATAATCATCAAACAACGTAGTTATTTCGGTTTCGGCGACTAAAACACGGTGTAATAGTTCATTTAAATAAAAGGCGCTATATAAATAAACAGAAACAAGAGGTAAAGTAAGGGAAACAGCCTCAACTTGACGTAAAGTTTTTATTTCTCCATGACCTGAATATTGAACAATTAGTGGAGTAAAAGGTTGTAAAACACCTTTTAATGCAGAGCGTTTACGCCTAGCACCTTTTGCTAAAATGGTTACTTTCCCAACATTTTCAACGAATAAATCGACTAGCAAACTGCTTTCACTGTATGTTCTGGTATGTAATACAAATGCTCTTCGCCAATTTTCCATCTAACCTGCCCATCAATTAAATTATTACTTTTTTTGATCAATAATAGAGATTGCTTAAAATTTGAGTGATTTTATACAATTTTAACCTGAAATATTCTTAAAAATCCTATATAATAGATAACTATATATGGGATAACTAAAAGAGTAGCTATGGAACTATTTTCAACAATATTACTAATAGTATTAATTGTATCACTTTCTGGTGTCATTATAAAAATGTTACCAATACAGATCCCATTGCCTCTAATGCAAATACTACTAGGTAGTATTCTTGCCGCATTAGGTATTTATTTAGAGTTTAACTCAGACCTATTTCTTGTACTGTTCATTCCTCCTTTACTATTTGCTGATGGACGTAAAACTTCTGTAAAAGATTTTGTCCATAATGTACGAGAAATTGTAGGGCTAGCCTTGGTTCTAGTGGTTATATCAATTGTTGCTCTGGGTTACTTACTACATTGGATGCTACCAGATATTTCAATGCCAGCCGTATTTGCATTAGCAGCAGTATTATCACCTACCGATGCCGTCGCACTTAGTGGTATTGTCGGTAAAGGACGAATTGAAAAAGAGAAGATGGAAATCATTGAAGGTGAAGCCTTAATGAATGACGCTTCTGGCCTTGTTTCCTTAAAATTTGCACTTGCAATTGCAGCGGGTGCATTTGAATTCAACTTATTACAAATCAGTATATCCTTCTTTGTGGTTGCTTTAGGTGGATTAGCTGTTGGGGTGATATTCACTTGGTTATATGCTCGTATTTTGCGTAAAATAAACCAACTAACAAACAATGATCCCGCAATCCAAATCGTACTATTATTCTTACTACCATTTGCCGCTTATATCATTGCTGAAGAATGTCACTGTTCCGGTATTTTAGCTGCAGTAAGTGCTGGTATGACAGTTAACCACTCAGGAATGATGCGTAATGCCCCTTTAACAACTCGCTTACAATCTGATAGTGCATGGTCAATGTTAACGTTCGTATTCAATGGATTTGTTTTTGTTCTATTAGGTATTCAGCTTCCAAGTATTTTAAAAAATACATTTGCTGAAAACCAAACCGATGCATCAATTGAATTATGGCAACTATGCTTAATTGTATTGTTCGTTTTTATAGTATTAATGGGCACTCGATTTGCTTGGCTTTGGGCTATGAAAAAAATGCCAACAATGCCATTTGGCACAAAGCGTCCATTAGCATTTAATTCATATACCACACGTGATTTATGGATATCTACTTTTGCTGGTGTCCGCGGAGCGATAACACTAGCCGGTGTATTATCTATTCCAATAACCATTGCGGGCAGATATCAACTCGTATTTATTGCTGCTGGTATTATATTAGTATCATTAATATCCGCTATTATCATGTTACCAATTTTATTACGAGGTAGTGTGATCTTGGATAACTCCGAACAAGACAACGAAATATTAACCGTAAAAGGACAAATGGCTGAAGAAGCTATCGTTAGTCTTGAAAAAATGCAAACTAGCCTTTTACAAGAAACGTCTGAAGAAGGCCTAGATCAAGAAATTATCCACGAAGTTGGTTCACGTGTTATAGGTTCATTAAGACGTCGAACTGGCTTAAAAGATTTAGAACAAAAAGCTCTTGAAGCTGAAAATCTAGAAAGACGTATGCGTTTAGTCGCAATTGGGGCGGAGCGCACCGCATTACTTCAAATGAAAGTTCGTGATGAAGTTAGTGAAGAAGTTTTCGAGCATCTAAATACCGATTTAGATATTTATGAGAAGATGATCTCTGGAGATGCGTAAATGATTGGCAATAAACACCAATTTCTAGGAAGAATTCATTCACAATTTGTCGATAAAGCGCCACAAATGTTGGGTATGACATTACAATGTATACCCTTTAGCGTAAAAAAAAGAGCTATTGAACAATTATTACAATTGCAATTCAAACACTCACTTGAAGATGGCGAGCTAGATTTTTTAGAAAATCGTTGGCTCAAAATCCAAGTTGTCGATCTTCAATTAGTCTGGTTTGTCAGCTTAATTGATAACAAACTTGTGGTTAGCCGTGAAGAAATACCTGATGTAAGCTTCATCGGCAATGCCAATGACTTAATAATGATAGCAACTAGACGGCAAGATCCTGATACATTATTCTTTCAACGTCGACTCATTGTTGAAGGCGATACTGAATTAGGGCTCTATGTGAAAAACTTGATGGACTCGATTGAAATCGAAGCTATGCCAAGGTTCTTAAGATTAACTCTCGAAAAGCTAGCTGATATCATCGAAAGCGCACCCAAAGACTAAAAATTCTATTAAATAACTTCAAGAAAGGGAATTAATAATTCCCTTTTTACTAACTTAAAGAACTTTCCGTTTATACTTAAAATTCATATTCAAATTTAATTATTTAATGTAAATAAACGTATTTTTATTGGATGACTATCATTTAATAAATTATTATAGAAACTAACGTTGGAAAAAATTCATTCAACGTAAATATTACCTTCCTACCCTATCTCTTACACATATGATTCATAACGTAATTATGAAGGAGAGAGCCACATATGAATAATATAAAAAAAGCGCTACTATTTTTTATTTTTCTTGTTTTCGCATCGCAAGGATATTGTTCCGAGTTCTATAACCGAAAAGAAGGTGATTATATTATTGAAAAATTTAAATTTAATGATAGTAACACAATTCAAAATTTGAAAATTCATTATGTCACTATCGGCGACCCTAAAGGAAAGCCAGTATTAGTTTTACATGGCACAACTGGCAATGGAGATTCAATGCTTAATGACAGTTTTGGTCATGCCTTATTCGATAAAGGAATGCCGTTGGATGCTGAAAAATATTTCATAATATTGCCTGATGCTATTGGTACAGGTCAATCTTCGAAACCCTCTGACGGTTTGAAAGGAAACTTTCCTCATTATGATTATACCGACATGGTTAATGCTCAATACCTACTTTTGAAAAAAGGTTTAAATATAGATCATCTTGAACTTATTATTGGTAACTCGATGGGTGGAATGAATACATGGCAATGGGTAACTATGTATCCTAATTACATGAAAGCAGCAATTGCAATGGCAGCAACCCCTGCGCCAATGTCTAGTCGAAATTGGATAATGAGAAAGATGATCATTAATTCAATTAAAGACGATCCTGATTGGAATAATGGCTTTTATAGCAAACAACCTGAAAAATTCCAAACTGTTTATAATTATTACGATATCGCGACTAACGGAGGTGATATTGCCTGGCAAAATAACGCTTATAACACCCAGAAAACAGAAGAAATATTAGCAAATAAGTTAAAAGAACGAACAACAATGGACGCGAATGATTTTTTATATCAATGGGATGCTGCCAGAAACTTTGATCCAACAAAAGAGCTAACAAAAATTAAAGCATTTATGTTAGTTATCAATTCAGAAGATGATGAAAGAAATCCACCAAACACAGGTTTAATGGAAAAAGCCCTCAAGGATGTTGTTGCTGCTAAATATTATCTAATTCCAGCAAGTGTTAAGACCCGAGGCCATGGTACAACCATGAATGCTGAATTATGGATAGAAGAGTTAAAAATATTTCTAAAAGAACTCGATAATTATTACTAATTTAGGAGGATTAGAAAAGTGAATATATTATTATATTCACTTTTTTATTTGAGCTTATCTTCCAATAATTATATTTTATCCCACATTACTCTCATTAAATCTGATATAATATAAAATATATAACTATCGATATTTAGTTAATATTTTTCAATATCAGACTTAAATATCATCCTAAAGCCGATAAACAAAACAGCTTGATTTAATAAATTTAAATACAAAAAATTATAAAATAATGAAAAATAATTCACAGCAGATAACCTTTTATTTTCACGATTATGAAACTTTTGGCATAAATCCAGCTTTAGATCGCCCTGCTCAGTTTGCTGGTGTTCGAACTGACAGTGATTTTAATATTATTGAAGAACCTTTAGTCATCTATTGTCAAATAGCCCAAGATTATCTTCCCAACCCTGAAGCTGTGCTAATAACTGGAATAACACCACAAAAAGCAAATCAAAAAGGTATATGTGAAGCCGAATTCACCAAACAAATACATGAAGCATTTAGCCAACCTAACACGTGTATCTTAGGCTATAATAATATTCGTTTTGATGATGAAGTGACTCGCAACATCTTATACCGTAACTTTTATGACCCTTATGCTTATAGTTGGCGAAACGGTAATTCAAGATGGGACCTACTAGATGTCGTCCGAGCTTGTTATGCATTAAGACCGGAAGGGATTAATTGGCCAATAAATGAATCTGGTTTCCCTAGTTTTCGATTAGAAGATCTCACTAAAGCTAATAATATTAAACATGAACATGCGCATGATGCTATGTCTGATGTCTACGCCACTATTGCGATGGCAAAATTAATTAAGCAAGTACAACCAAAGTTATTCAATTACTTCTTCACACTACGTAATAAAAATAAAGTTGTCGAGCTTATCGATATTGCCAACATGACGCCAATAATTCACGTTTCTGGCATGTTAGGTAGTTATCGCGGTAACATGTCATTAGTTAGCCCTATTGCATGGCACGCAAATCAAAAAAATGCAGTGATTGTTTGTGATCTTACTGGAGATATCGATTCACTGATTAATTTACCAGTCGAAACTATTCGAGAGAAACTCTACACTAAAACTGAAGATCTTGATGTTGATGAACAACGTATCCCATTAAAACTAATTCATATTAACAAATGCCCAATCATTGCGCCATTGAGCACACTATTACCCGATAATGCAAAACGTTTCGATCTTGATAAACAAAAATGCTTAGAAAATCAACAAAAACTACTGGAAAATCAAAGTTTATTACAAAGTAAAATGCGTGAACTATTTGGCATGGATAATGAATACTCAAATAACAATAATGATGTCGATGCGCAAATATATGCAGGCTTTTTAAATGGAAATGATTTATTAAATTGTGAAACGATTCGAACTACTCCCCCCCAATTATTAGATAGTTTATCGTTAACTTTTGATGATCCAAGATTAGCAAAATTACTGTTTCGTTATAAAGCTAGAAACTATCCAGAAACGTTAACTGAACAAGAGTTACGAATCTGGCAAGATCATTGTCGTGATAAACTAGATGCAACTAAAGTTCAAGATTATATGCAAACCCTTGAACAACTTGCTGAGATTTATATACAAAAACCTGAAAAGCTGGCATTACTAAAACAACTATATCAATATTGTCATTATTTAGTTGGATAATTAAATGTTACGGGCGTATCATATACGCCTGTTCAAAGTACAATGCCATCTCTTACTATAGAATTGGTAATCATAATTTAAGTTTTAAACAATTAGCATTTAATTTATGAAACACTTTTTAGCCAAACATGCAACCATTAAGCATCGACTTTATTCTTTATACTACACACTATTTAGCTACGGTCGAGGCTTGATTATCCTAACCATTTGCTTATGGGCAGGAAATGTCGTATCTGCAATCTTACCAATCATGATCCCTGGAAGTATTATTGGTTTATTGATTTTGTTCATTTTATTAACTTTTCAATTAATACCAACGTGTTGGATAAAAAATAGTTGTAATCTTTTCATGCGATACATGACGGTACTCTTTATTCCTGCGGCGATGGGGATAATGGATAATTATTCATTACTCTTAGATAATTGGATACCGATAATTTTTGCTAGTGTTGGTGGTTCAGTTATTGTCTTATATTTAACCGCTTTTTTAACTGAACATCTGCATAAAAAAGTCGTTAAAACCTCCGATAATAGGGAGAACCAATCATGATATGGATGCTACCATTAACCGTTTTGGTTTTTTTAATTATTAGAAGAATTTCATTTAAAATTAAAAATCCGTTATTTAACCCATTAGTCATTTCGGTTATTGTATTAATCCCTATTTTATTAATTACAAATACCGAGTATGTTGAATATGTTAAAAACGTAAAAATTATTAACGATCTACTCCCTTACTCTGTCGTTGCTTTAGCTTATCCTTTATATGAACTCATTCCACAAATAAAAGCCCGTTGGAAGTCAATCATGATTATCACCTTCACAGCCTCCATAGCGTCTATGGTAACCGGTGTGTTTATTGCATTATGGTTAGGGGGTAGTAAAGAAATTGCTGCATCAGTATTACCTAAATCAGTGACAACAGCCATCGCGGTCACCATCGCTGGTAATGAGGGTGGCGTTCAATCAATCGCTGCATTATGCGTAATACTTGTTGGAACACTAGGTGGTATTTTCGGTCATCAATTACTGAACGTTGCTAGAATAAAAACACCTTCAGCAAGGGGGTTATCAATTGGCGCAGTATCTCATGCTGTAGGTACAGCGCGTTGTATTGAAGTCAATTATAACGAAGGGGCTTATAGCTCCCTATCTCTAGTTTTATGTGGTATTATGACCTCATTAACAGCACCATTTTTATTCCCAATAATGGTATTTATTTTTGATTGGTTTTAGTATGAAGTTAAAAAAACTTATTGCTTATTTTATTGCTTTTTTTTCATTACTACTTGCCTTAGTAATTGGACTCGACTTTTGGATAAGCTATAAGACAGCACCTTACATTTATCACGATGAAAACAAACTTCCCTACCGAACAATTGGTGTTGTATTAGGAACATCTAAATATGTAAAAAATGGCGGAATCAATGGTTTTTATCGCAGCCGAATAGATGGTGCGATTGATCTCTATTG
Organism: Gilliamella sp. B2911; assembly: GCF_026536965.1. Classification (NCBI taxonomy): domain Bacteria; kingdom Pseudomonadati; phylum Pseudomonadota; class Gammaproteobacteria; order Orbales; family Orbaceae; genus Gilliamella; species Gilliamella sp. B2911. The sequence goes on from NZ_JAFNNA010000015.1 coordinate 20,416, forward strand.
GCAAGGTAAAGTTGATTATTTATTGCTTAGTGGAGACAATGCGCAATTAAATTATAACGAACCCATTATGATGCAGAAAGATCTCATAAAAGCAGGCATCCCTAAAGATGCCATTGTGTTAGATTTTGCTGGATTTAGAACCTTCGATTCAATTGTTCGTGCAAATAAAGTCTTTGACGCAGATGAATTTACTATTATTACTCAAGAATTCCATTGTGAACGAGCAATGTTTATTGCGTTAGCGCAAGGTATTCAAGCTCAATGTTTTGCTGTCCCTGCGCCCAAAAGTATGAAGTTAGTTCGAATTAGAGAGATGTTTGCACGAGTAAGTGCTTTTATTGATCTTTACATCCTGAACAAAGAACCTAAATTTCTTGGTCCTACCATTCCAATCATTAATAATCAAAATTAATAACATTATATAAATCTAAAAAAAAGTTGAGGAACGGGGTTTTTGAACTAAGTATATGGTCATATATCTCACATTAGTATTTAATCTTCATGTTTTTTATAATTCTAAGTACTGATGATTATACAAACAACTTGATACAACACTAAAATAACGACAATAAAAAAAGTTGAGGAGCCGGGTTTTTAGCTTAAAAATCAAGCTAAAATATCGTTGTCTAATAATTTAGATTGCATTTTTATGCAAAAAAAAGTAATATTTAGTCAATTAAAATTTAAATAGTTTATCTAATACTAATGAATATCGAATTAAACCATATTAACTGTTTTTATGGTAAACATCAGGCATTAAATGATGTCTCTTTATGTTACCCTTTAGGTGAAACAATTGTTTTACTTGGTCAGAGCGGTGCAGGTAAAAGTTCTTTACTGAAAGTGTTTAACTTACTTGAAATACCAACGTCTGGTGAAATGACAATTGCGGATTCACATTTTGATTTTTCCAAAAAAATAAGTGAATCAACTATTCGAACTTTGCGCAAAAATGTTGGCATGGTTTTTCAAAATTACAACTTATGGCCACATTTAACTGTTTTAGAGAACTTAATTGAAGCCCCTTGCCAAGTTTTGAAACTATCGAAAAAAGAAGCAAGTGAAAAAGCCATGTCAATTTTGGCTCGCTTACAAATTGATGAAATGGCCCATCGTTACCCTCTTCACCTTTCAGGTGGTCAACAGCAACGAGTGGCTATTGCGAGAGCCTTAATGATGGAACCTAAAATTTTGCTATTTGATGAGCCAACCGCAGCTTTAGATCCTGCAATCACATCTCAAATTGCAGAAATCATTAATGAACTGTCACAGACAGGAATTACACAGATTATTGTTACGCATGAAGTCGATTTTGCACGTAAAGTTGCTTCACAAGTGATTTACATGGAACATGGTAAGATTGTTGAACAAGGTCAAATTGAGTGTTTTGCTCATCCAAAAACTGAAGAGTTCAAAGCTTATCTATCGCATTAATATTAATAAAAATCTGATTGGGTGGATATATGAAAAAAACATTACTAGCTATTATACTTGCAGGATCTGCATTTGCAGCTCAAGCAACTGAAACGTTAACCATTGGTACCGAAGCGACTTATGCACCTTTCGAATTTACTAATGATAAAAACGAAATCATCGGTTTTGATATTGACGTCATGAATAAACTTTGTGATGAAATGAAAGTAACTTGTAACATTGTAAATCAATCATTTGATGGATTAATTCCTAGTTTAAAAACTCGTCGAATCGATGCGGCTATTGCTGGTATAGATGTTACGCCTGAACGTCAAAAGCAAGTTGCATTTACTAAAATCTATTATGATGATAGCTCAATCCAATTTGTTACATTAAAAGATTCCTTAACAAGTCTTGATCAGCTAAAAGGTAAGAAAGTTGGTATTCAAAAAGGTACAACTTATTTAAAATATTTAAATGAAAAATATCCTGATGTTAAAGCAGTAAGCTATGATAGCTACCAATTTGCTTTCTTAGATTTAAAAGCTAAACGTATTGATGCTATTGTTTCAAGCTCTTTTGTTGCTGGTGAATGGTTAGGTAAAGATGCTGATATCGTTGCTTTAGGCGATAAAATTACCGATCATGAATTTTTTGGTGAAGGTTTAGGTATTGCTTTACGCCAAGGCAATGATCAATTACTTGAACAATTTAATCAAGCAATCGATAAACTAAAAGCAAATGGCGAATTAGATGCTATTTATAAAAAATGGTTTAGTAAATAATTATTAATAACAAAATCAGTTCTTATTTATCTCGCCGCATATTCTGCGGCGAGTTTATTTTTTAAATTTAACTACGGTTCTTTTATGTCAGAATTTTTTGCACACGGTATAGACTTGTTACTCTCTTCTATGGATGGGTATATTTTGCCGCTTACGAAAGCTACCGCGATTACGTTATCATTAGCATTTGTATCGTTAGTCGTTGGAATGTTTTTTGCGTTCATTTTTACTATTTTAGAATCAGTACCATTCAAACCCGTTGCATGGCTAATGTCGCTATTCAATTTAACCATTCGAGCTTTACCCGAATTATTAATTGTGGTTGCGATTTATACTGGTTTACCACTGCTATTGATGGCATTAGATGATGGCTTTACCGTTCCTCTCGGCTTTACATCGTTTACCGTAAAAATGAGTATTCATAATACCCAACCAGACCCATTTTTATGCGGTGTTTTTGCTTTATCATTACTCTACGCTGTTTATGCCTCACAAACGTTACGCGGTGCATTTAAAGCGATTTCAAGCGGACAAAAACAGGCAGCTCAAGTTTTAGGATTAAGCAAATCTCGAACTTTCTTTCGTATTATCATGCCACAAATGTGGCGACACGCATTACCCGGTTTGAGTAACCAATGGTTAATCTTATTAAAAGATACTGCCCTTGTTTCAGCAATCGCGATAGATGATTTAATGATGCAAACCAAAACAATAGTTGCCCGAACCAATCAGCCTTTTTTATGGTACTTTGTTGCGATGATTATTTATTTAGTGATATCAATTTTAAGTCAAAAAATTATTTCACGTATTGAAAAACGTGCAACCCATTTTGAACCATCAGCCAATAGTCAGTAAGGTTATTTTATGTCTGATAATTTTATTTTTTATCTAAAAATCATTCTTCAAGGTCTACCTGATACATTAAGTCTAAGTATATTCGGTATATTAACGGCTGGTATTTTGGCTATTGTTTTTTCATGTCTTTTATCGTTAAATTCTAAGCTATTAACGAAAACAATTCGCGCTTATATCATTATTTTTACTGGTTCACCATTATTAGTACAGCTGTTTTTAATCTATTATGGACCATCACAATTTGGTGAATATTTAAGTAAATTTCCTGCTTTTTATGATTTTATTTCTTCACCTTGGTTTTGTGCTTATTTAGCTTTAACGCTTAATAGTGCCGCTTATACTACACAAATATTTTATGGTGCATTAAAATCTGTTCCACAAGGACAGTGGCAAGCATGTAGCGCTTTAGGTATGAACAAAAGACAAACTCTTAAAATTGTCATGCCATATGCATTAAAACGTGCTCTTTCTACTTATTCTAACGAAGTCGTTTTTGTGGTAAAAGGAACAGCCTTAGCTTCAATGATTCCTGTTATGGATTTAATGGGATATAGTAATGCATTAAATGGTGAATACTATGACTTCTCAATTTTTATGGTTGCAGGGCTCATTTACCTCTTGATAAATGGTATTTTAAGCACCATTATGAGGATAATAGAGAAAAAAGCCCTCACCTTTGAAAACTAATATGAGCCAATTTGATACAGCATCTTTTCTAAAAACAGTCCCACATAAACCAGGTATCTATCAAATGTTTAATGATAAAGATACCATTATTTATGTGGGAAAAGCGAAAGATCTCAATAATCGCTTAAAAAGCTATTTCAATAGCAGTAAAAAAACGATCAAAACCGATCGATTGGTAAGTCATATTCATCGAGTTGAATTTACCATCACCAATACAGAGACTGAAGCATTATTACTCGAACAAACTTATATCAAAAAATATCAACCAAAATACAATGTATTGCTCAAAGATGATAAAAGCTACCCGTTTATCAAATTAAGTAAAGAAAGACATCCTCAATTGTCTTTGTATCGAGGTGCAATTAATCGAAAAAAAGATGAGTTTTTTGGCCCTTATCCGAGTGGATATGCGGTAAAACAAATTCTTGCCTTATTACAAAAAACATTTCCAATAAGACAATGTTTAAATAGCACTTATCGTAATCGAACTCGTCCTTGTTTACAGTACCAAATCAAACGCTGTTTAGGGCCTTGTGTACCAGGCTTAGTTAGCGACGAAGATTATAATGAACAAGTTAATTATGTAAGGTTATTTCTCTCCGGACAATCAGACCAAATATTGCAAAAAATTACTGCGGATATGCAAAAAGCCAGTAGTGAACTTAATTTTGAAAAAGCAGCCGCATTACGAGATCAGCTACAAGCGATCAAACACATAAATGAAAAACAAGCTATCTATAACAATAATGATAATTTAGATGTGATTGGTTTCCATTACGAACTCGGCTTAGCTTGTATCTATGTACTCTTTATTCGAAATGGTCAAACATTTGGACATCGTTCTTATTTTCCAAAAGTGCCATCTAATACTGAACTAGAAGAAGTGATCGAGACATTTTTAGGGCAATTTTATTTACAAGGAAATCAAAATAGAAATATTCCGAAGAAAATTCTTCTCAATTTTTCATTATCTGATAAGCAAGCAATGGAAGATACTTTATCTATTGTCGCTGAACATCAAGTAAAAATAGTTGATGAACCAAAAGGTGATAACCTTAAACTATTAAATATTGCAACAGTTAATGCTCAAACTGAAGTAAAAAATAAACTACTTGAAAACTCTACCATTAAACAACGATATGATGCACTAAAAGAGTTTTTGGGCATTGATAAAATCAATCGAATGGAATGTTTTGATATAAGCCATTTTATGGGTAAAAACACAATTGCATCTTGTGTCGTTTTTGATGATAAAGGCCCCGTTAAATCTGAGTTTCGTCGCTACAATATAAATGGTATCACGCCTGGAGACGATTATGCGGCAATGGAGCAAGTCTTAACCCGTCGTTATAGTAAGAAAGATCTTCCTGAAGATAAGATCCCAGACATCATCTTTATAGATGGAGGAAAAGGTCAACTTAACCAAGCGTTAAGGGTTTTTGATAATTTAGACGTAAACTGGGATAAAAACCACCCTATTTTAATTGGTGTGGCCAAAGGTGCTGAACGTAAAGAGGGATTAGAAACACTATTCTTTGAAGCTCATGGAAAAGGATATTATCTGGATTATCATTCCCCTGCTTTACTGCTTATTCAACAGATTCGAAATGCATCGCACGATCATGCAATTGTTGGTCAACGTAAAAAAGGCGTTAAACAGTTAACTGACAGTGCTTTAGAGCATATTGAAGGCGTTGGTGGAAAAAGACGGCAAGCATTGCTTAAACATTTTGGTGGGCTTAGAGAGTTGAAAAATGCCAGTATAGACGAAATTGCACAAGTTCAAGGTATTTCAAAATCATTAGCTGAAAAAATTTATCTAAATTTACAGCAATAACACATTGAAAAATTAACATTTTTCAGGCAACATAATCAATGAGAAAACCCTGTTTTTTTAATTGTCGCTAACCATTTGATTAATAAAACAATATGAGCTAATGTCACATGAAAATTAACTTACCTACATTCTTAACATTATTTCGAGTAATACTGATCCCATTTTTTGTGTTGGCATTTTATTTAATCCCTCATGAATGGTCAGGCTTTTTTTCGGCATTAATCTTCCTAATAGCCGCAGTTACAGATGTTTTTGACGGTTACCTTGCCCGCCGATTAGGTCAAACAACTAAATTTGGTGCTTTTTTAGATCCTGTTGCCGACAAAATAATGGTAACAATCGCATTGGTACTTATAACGCAATATTATCAAGCGTGGTGGATTTCTATTCCTGCAATAATAATCGTCTCTCGTGAACTTATTATCTCTGCATTACGTGAATGGATGGCTGAAATTGGCAAACGAGGTAATGTTGCAGTATCTTCAATTGGCAAAATTAAAACAATTGCTCAAATGACAGCATTAACTTGGTTACTTTGGCGTCCTTGCGATCTTGTTATATATGCGGGGCTAGCTGCACTTTTTTTAGCCACAATTTTAACGTTAGTATCCATGTTCCAATATTTATGGATAGCGCAAAGTGACTTATTAGATGAAGAATAATTTATCAAAAAGTCGATAATCGTTACTTTTAGTGTAATTTTGTTATCTTCTGTAAGTTCACAAAATTACACTTCTCAATCCCCAAAAACTCAATATTAAACCAACAATAAGCTAAACATTGAGCAATTAAACAATTAATCCAAAATTTATGTTGACTGAAATCTCAAGATAGGTAAAATGCACTGCATTCAAAGCGGATTACCTTACGTAATAAGTTTTGAGCCCGGGTGGTGAAATCGGTAGACACAAGGGATTTAAAATCCCTCGGCCTTTTTGGCCGTGCGAGTTCAAGTCTCGCCCCGGGCACCATTTAAAACACTTCTCTTATGCGGGAATAGCTCAGTTGGTAGAGCGCAACCTTGCCAAGGTTGAGGTCGCGAGTTCGAACCTCGTTTCCCGCTCCAATATTGAATCAACTACAAACCATTGAAGCCCAAAAAGATCAAATTTTGATTAATGCCTAACTAGTTTTAAACTTGAATGAAATTTGAGAAATATACTTGTTTAAATACAATTAATTTATTAATGTTTATTGCAACTGAAATTATCACCGCAAGCTCAATCAGATTCTTCCCATACGAAATCAAATCCACGAGATGCTCGGGTGCTCCCCCCTATCTTTTATGAAGTTAATTCCTCATAAACAATGGCTACATAATAAAACACCAATTGTCTTAATTTCTTAAAACATTATTTCACTCAAATTTTGAAGTGTCGGTAGCACAAACACGAAGTCGATGACCATCAGGATCATTTCCTACAAATGTGTATCCGAAATCGAGCATTTGGGGTTCAAGTTCAATTTTAACGTTTAGTTTTTTCCATGCAGAATAAATCGCATCTACATCATTTTTTGTTACATCACTAAATGACAGCTCAAATCCCCCATAATGATTAGGTGCCTTTGGCGTTATTTTATCGGCCTCTTGAAGTCCCAAAATAAAACCATTATTCAATAAAAATACAGCAAAACCAGGATAGGTTTTAACTGGTGGGCGCTCTAGTATTTTTGTGTAAAACTCTGTGCTAGCATCGACATCTTTGACATAAACAATAACGCTATTAGGTTTAAACATTTTTCTTTCCTTTTAGTGATAAAAATTAGTTCAATCAATTTTAGTTATCTCTATTTTGATGTAGCATTGCTGACAACTGTATGTCATATTTAAAATTCAATCTAAATTATTTTGCAAACATAAAGCATGAAAATTAATCGTATAATTACTACCATCATGGTATTGCTACAAAGAGAAAAAATAACTGGTAAAGAATTAGCAGAAAAATTAAATGTATCATTGCGTACTATTTACCGAGATATACAAGTTATAGAGGGAGCGGGAATACCCATTATTACCTATCAAGGAAGTGCCGGTGGAATAAGTATTTTAAAAAATTATAAAATTAGTAAAGGTCTATTCACTAAAGAAGATGTCATTGTTTTATTAAAAGGCCTCAACTTATTATCCTCACCGGTTTTAAAAGAAAGTGAAAATTTAAGAACACTCGAGAAAATAAAGAGTTTTTTATCAGAACAAGAACTTGATGAAGTGACAAATAACTTAAATCAACTTATTGTTGATTTATCGCCTTGGTTTTCTAAACAAAATATTGATAACAAAATATCTATTATAAGACTGGCACTGAAAGAGCAAATGCTTTTATCGTTTGATTATTTAAGTGTTAGGAATAAACAAGCCTCACGTTTAATTGAGCCATATAAACTTATTTTTAAGGAAAAAGAATGGTATTTACAAGCTTTTTGTCTAACTAAAAATGACTTTCGTGTATTTAAATTGTCAAAAATGTCAAACATTAGAAAAACAAACACTAAATTTATTAAGCAGACAACGCCTGAAGCATTCTCTTTATTCCAAGCGGATATGAAAAAAAAGATTTTTAAAATAAAATTGCTAATAGATGAATCGCTTTTGGAACGTATTTTAGATTTTTGTGATGAAAAAGATATTAAGAAATTAAATGGACAACAGTATCTTGTAGATTTTAACTTTATTGATGATGACTACAGTTATGGTATTTTACTAAGCTTAGGTCATAAATGTATTTGTTTAGAGCCTGAGCATATACGTCAAAAACTCGTTGAACGAGCGGAAAAATTAGTTAAATCTTACAAAGAAACTGTCAATCCATTTATGTCAAATTAGCCTCAATAACTAAAAATTTAAACATCTAATCTCCGGCTGGTTAACCATTTTACTTTTTCCGGGTCTCGATGATCAAAAAATTGACTTGTATTTGTATCAAGCGCTGCTATTTGTTGCATATCTTTATCTGAAAGCTCAAAATCCCAGATATCTTGATTTTCAATTATACGCTCTTTACGCACAGATTTAGCCAAGCTTGCAATACCTCGTTGTGCTAACCAACGTAATACCACTTGCCCTATTGTTTTACCATATTTAACGGCAATTTGACCTAACACCGGATGGGTAAATAAACCATTTTTCCCTTCAGCAAACGGTGCCCAGGCTTGAGGAGTTATGCTCTCTTTTTGCATATAAGGCACGGCTTCAAGCTGTTGTTGGAATGGGTTAACTTCAATCTGATTTACGGCAGGAATAATGGAATGAAATGCAGTTAAATCAGCTAATCTATCAGGTTGAAAATTACTTACGCCAATAGCACGAGTTTTACCTGCTGAATAAAGCTCTTGCATTGCTTGCCAAGCACCATGAACATCACCATAAGGTTGATGAATTAAATATAAGTCAACATAGTCTAATTGCAAACGATTTAATGAACGTTCAAATTGAGCCTTAGCACCATTGTAATTGGCATCTTGCAACCATAACTTAGTCGTAATAAATAATTCTGCTCGATCAATCCCATGTGCACGAATAGCATTACCAACTTCAGTTTCATTTTGGTAACTTGCAGCTGTATCAATCAACCGATAACCAGAATCAATTGCATCATGTACGGCTGTTTCACACTCTTTCTTATCGGTCATTTGAAAAACACCAAACCCTAAGATAGGCATTTCGATACCATTATTTAATGTTATTGTTTTTTTCATAGCCCATACCTCAGTTATTGTAGTTAGCCTATTATTAAACAGCTTACTACAATGATAAAGTAGGTAAAACAACATGCACTAATGAAAAATTTTCATTAATTAGCTTAGGTTTTTTATTAAAATATCACGATATTCAAGCTTGATGAAAAGCCCGATAAGGTCATTAAAAAAAATGACAAGTAATTTCAATATCGAAAATTATTTAATTTGAGATATGTATGAAGCTAATATAATTCATATATCAATCAGCACTCACACCCCTCTTTTAATCGTTTAATGCAGATTCAATCGGATGTGGCGGATCATATTAGATCTTTTTGAAATGCTTATTATGTGTTTAACAACTCAGTGATTTTTATTGATGCCTTATTTATATAAGGCATCAATACTATTTTTTTAATAGTTTAACCTGCAAGACTTTTTAACTGTTTAAACTTATCAACTTAACGCTAGATAAGTATTAAAATTTATATGAAAAACTTGCTTTAAAGTTGCGTGCTAAACCATAAGTATTTTCACCTAAATATAGTCGATAATCTTTGTTAAAGATATTATCAACGGCCAGTTTAACTTCAGCTTTTGGCAAAAATGTTGGCTGCCAGGTTGCAAATAAATTATGTAATGAATAACCTGATGAACGACCTAAACCATACGCGCCAAGATCAGCAAGTCCATCATGATTTCTATCTTCTGACCCTGTTCGATCTTGTTTTCTGACAAATTGAGCATTCCAACCTGCTCTTAAATTCCATTGAGGAATTTTAAAACCGGTAGTTAAAGTTGCTGTACGAGGTGAAATTGTCGCAACATAAGTTTTGTTATGCATCCATGGAGCTTGTGGCGCGGTGTCTCGCTCTCCTTTTTGAATTGAGTACGTTGCACTGGCAAACCAATATTTACTATCATAAAAGGTTTCTAGTTCAAATCCTTTTACCACTAACTTACCGGGCAGATTTCGATAATTAGATTGGCCAACCGGACACAATTTACCCGGTCCACAAATAGAGCCATTAAAACCACGAGTAACAAAAATTTCGTTAGTAACACGCTGTCTAAATAATGTGCTTCGAACTTGTAATTTATCATCATTTAACATTAGATTATTGAAATCGAGGATATTTCCCAATCGGATTGATAAATCACGCTCTTTTTTCAAATTGCGACTGGTTGCAGAGATTTTACCACTACCGCCATTTTTAGGGGTGAATTGAACCTCATAAGTTTCATCAACAGTCGGCGCTTGCCATGCATAACTGATATCACCAAAAAACCCGATATTTTCTGTCGCTTGCCAATATGAACCGAGTCTTGGCGTCCAACCAGTATAGGTAACAGGCGCATAATTGTGTCCATAACGCGGATCGGGATCATTATAAGCTGATGCATAATTTTTCTTACCATGATTACGAACATAATCGTATCGAAGGCTTGGCGTTAAGACAAAATTGCTAATCGATAATTCATCTTGTAGATAAAAACTATAAGTTTGTTGTTTTCCCGAAGGCATATAAGCAGGTTGGAAATAACCATGATTATAATTTGGTTTTTTCTCGTAATTTTTGTAATACATCAAGGTATCACGATCATGCAAATGCACTTGCGCACCAATTTTTAGAAGATTATCAATTGGTCCTGTAGTAAAAATACTGTTATTTTCAAGCTCAACAGTTTTATCAGTGTAACTGACCCAACTCTCATTGCCCATGGTACCTAAAGAAGCAACCGGATTATATTTGGCCGGCCTCATATCATGTTGCTTTGTTTTTGAATACGTGGTGCGTAAGGTAAAATCGACTAATGGATTATAAGTTGGTTGATAGTTCCATTTAAATTGTGCTGATTCATCTGTTTGATCACGTTTGACTAATTTTCGTAACCAAGCTGCTCTATATCCATATTTTTTAATTTGGGCAGCAGTTGGTGGCGTCATCTTTTCAACATATTTTGCTGCCCATGGTTGCCATGAATCTCGTTTTGATCGGATACCGGATATCGTGAACGTATGCTCTTCATTGGGTCTAAAATTTAATTTCCCCATATAAGTGTCCATATCATCTTCTGAGAATTCAAATCGAGAACCATCCGGTCTTTTAAAATTGCCACTATCGCGGTTAGTGTAGTAAAACAGCCCATCAAACATATCATCTTTTGTTCTACCATAAACAGCACTTGTTACCATATTTTGATGATTATTTGAATGGAAACTATATTTAACCAAAGCGCCAACATATTTATCAGGATCGAGTAAATCAATCGCATCTTTAGTTTCCATTGTTACTACCCCACCAAAGCCACCATTACCAAATTTGACATCATGCGGGCCTTTATTCACTTCCACCCGTTTAAGTAATTCCGGCTCAACAAAAACCGAACCTTGTTGGTATTTTTGGAAACCTTTTTGCGCACCATCAACAATGATTTTTACATCTTCTACTTTACCAAATCCCCAAATATTTAATGTCTGTCCACCCGGTCTAACCGAACCGGCGGCGCTCACGCCTGGTAATGTATTGAGTAATTCGGCTACATTATCCGCTTGCTTTTGTTCTATCAAACCGGATGTAAGTGTTGATCGTCCGGCAATAACACTATTAATTTTTTTCAATTGATCTTGTGATCTTGCTATAACGGTAATCACATCATCAATATCTTCACTACTTACGTTATCTTTATTTCTTTTTATTTGTGATTCTTGTTCATCTTCTGGTGAAGTATTCTCGCCACTTGAAGGTTCCGCTTGAAGAGAAAAACTCATACAGAGCAATAATATACTTATTTTTTTATATCCCATACCTAGTTCCTTTTAAAAAGCATAGTTATTAAATAAACACGACTAAATTAATATTACCCACATAAATAGTAATGATAATCATTATCATGTAAGGGTTAGGAAGTATAGTTTTTTTGGGTATAAATAAATAGCAAAATTTAAATTTAATTTATCTCTCGATAAATTGAAAAGTAAGCACCTAAGTCGTTTAGCTAGCAACTTTACTTGTAAAACAACAGATTATCTTTTTTTAGTAATCTATTTTTAATTTTTTACACTCGTTTTTATTGAATTAAGTATTTTATACTGTATATTTATACATATATCTTTTTTTTATGCGAATAGATCTCCGCTATTCGTTTTTTATTGTTTTTTAGGAGTGTTTTCTTGAATAAATATTGTGTTGTTCTTGGGCAAGCTAATAGCTCTCTTGCGACTTATTTGCCTTTAGTTAATACGCCAGTAAGAGCCGGATTTCCCTCACCTGCTGATGATTATTTAGAAACAAAACTAGATTTAACTAGCCATTTAGTTAAGCACCCTAGTGCGACTTATTATATTAAAGCGATTGGTGACTCAATGATTGATTACGGTATTTACAGTGGTGATCTGCTTGTTGTTGACCGATCTTTAGAGCCGAAAATAGATGATATTGTTGTCGCAGCTGTTGACGGCGAACTAACTTGTAAGTGTTTAAGTTTTATTAATGGCGAACATTATTTAGTATCAGGCAATAGACTTTATCCACCTATTTCACTAACAGGGAAAGAAGTCCATATTTGGGGAGTCGTAATACATACGATTCACTCCCTACGAAAGCGAGGACATTCATGATTGGGCTAATTGATTGTAATAATTTTTATGCATCATGTGAACGAGTCTTTAATCCCAAATTAGAAGGAAAACCTATTGGTATCTTATCTAATAATGATGGTTGCGTAATCGCCCGTTCTAATGAATTAAAACCCTTAGTACCAATGGGAATGCCTGCCTACAAAATTGAACCCAAAATTAGAAAAAAAATTAAATTATTGAGTTCTAATTATGAACTTTATGGCGATATGAGTCAGCGGGTATTTGATACCGTTCGTCATTATACTGCAGATATTGAACCTTACTCTATCGATGAAGCATTCATCCATTTAAATGGATTTAACAATGTGTTAACTCATTGTCAAAATTTAAAAACAATAGTAAAGCGTGATACAGGTATCCCGGTGAGTATTGGTATTGCACCAACTCGAACGTTAGCAAAATTAGCTAATCATATCGCCAAAAAACAGCCTATTCATCAAGGTGTTTATTGTTTACCGACTAATCAAGAAGCGATAAAGACGATATTAAAGCAATTCTCAATTGAAGATATATGGGGCGTTGGTTGGCGAATTGCTCAACGGTTAAAAGTATTAGATATTCATACCGCTTGGGACTTACATCAAGCTAATTTAAAACAAATTAGACAGTTATTTTCTGTTGTCCTTGAACGTACAGTACTTGAACTACGTGGTATTAACTGCATTGAATTAGATGATTTATCTACACCTAAAAAAAATATTATGACATCGCGTAGCTTTGGTCATTTAACGAGTGATCTATTTGATATACAAGAAGCAATTCGAGTACATGCAAGCCGTGGTGCAGAAAAACTAAGAAAGCAAAAATCAGTTGCTAGTGCAGTACTGGTCTTTTTAAAGACTAATCGATTTCGGCCAGAATTACCTCAATATAATCCATCAATTGTCGTTCCATTATTGTCAACAACTGATGATTCGAGATTAATCATTCATGCAGCTCAAAAAGGATTACAATCCATTTATAAAAAAGGCTTTTTATTTATGAAATCAGGTGTGATGCTACTTGATCTAAAAGCTAAAGATGATTATTGCCAATCCGATTTATTTATTCCTGACATATCAGAAACGCAAAAAAGTGAACAGCTAATGAAAACAATGGATTACATTAATCAAAAGATGGGAAAAAATACTATTCACTTAGGCGGTATAAGACAAACCGCAGCTTGGCAAATCAAGCGAGATATGCTTAGCCAGCGGTATACAACTCGTTGGGAAGAGTTACCTTTTGCTAAATAGATAATTAATAATAATTTAAACAATGGATATATTTGATCATTTCAAACAAGTATATCCATATTTTTAAGTGCTGAACAAAACCGATTGAATCTTATGTTCAGCACGTTTATTCTAAGAACCCATATTAACAATTGAACTACGAAAGCGTTTAAGCGCAATAAGAAAGAACACACTACCAATAGCTAATAACCAAGCATAAGATGTCCAAACAACACTAAAGCCAGCTCCTCGATACAAAATTGCTTGCCCTAATTCAACAAAATGCGTTGTTGGTGCAAACAGCATGATATTTTGGACCACCTCAGGCATACTTTCACGTGGTGTACTACCACCAGAAAGCATCTGTAAAGGTAGAAGAATTAAAATAAATAGCATGGCAAATTGTGCTGTTGATTTAGCGACAGTAGCCATAAAAATACCAAGTGACGTTGTCACGAATAAATGTAGAGCTGCCCCAATTAAAAACAAGGTAATCGAGCCTTCAATTGGAACATTTAGCCAACCATGAACAACAACTAAGAGTGCCCCCCATGTTGAAACAAGCACGACAAGCCCCATCGACCAAACTTTTGATATCATGATTTGAAGTGGTGTAACTGGCATTGAAAGCAAGTGATCGATAGTACCATGTTCACGCTCCTTCATTAAAGCTGCGCCAGTTAAAATAATCGACAACGTGGTCACAATATTGATGATTTCCATAACGGAACCAAACCAAGAACGGGTCAAGTTTGGATTAAATGCAGCATGAACTTCAATATTCACCGGCAAACTGGTGGGTTTATCGATTTGATTGAAATATTTTGTTATTTCGTTGGTCACAATTTGGGTAATATAACCATTCCCAACAAAAGCCTGCCCCATTCGTGTTGCATCAATATTAAGTTGAATTTCTGGACTTTGATTATTTAACACATCGCGTTGAAAGTTAGGCGGAATATTCAATGCAAAAGTATAACTGTCGGTATCCATTCCACGATCAACTTCATCCATAGAGTTTAGTTTTACCGGTTGGTTAAACATGGGTGGATAAAACGCCGCAATAATTTGTCTGGATAATGGCGAATCATCTTCATCAACTACCGCAATCGACGCATGATGAAGCGAGTCTGAAGTTGCTGTTGCTGCAGTATAGATATCAAGCGTAAAACAGTAGGCAATTAACAGCAACATAATTGGATCACGAATCAATCCCCATAACTCTTTAATGCCTAAGCGATAAATATTAATAAAACTTTGCATAATATCTATCCTTCTTGTTTCTTGAGGAGGAATATACTTGCACCAAGTATAATCGGTATGGTGATCAGCAAGGCAAATATTGAGTTATGTAAATCAAAAAATCCTAATGCCTTATTAAAGACTCCTCGAGCAATAATAAGCATATGGGTTGTTGGATAAACTTCACCAATATATCGTCCACTACCTTCTAAAGATGCAACCGGATTAAGCAAACCAGAAAATTGTATCGCTGGTAACATGGTACCAACACAGGTTAAAAAGATAACCGCAATTTGACTGCGTGTAACTGTCGAAGCAAGTAATCCAAAACCTGTTGCAATAATACAATAAGCTAATCCAGCCAAACACAAAGTCAACAAGCTGCCTTTAATTGGTACGCCAAATATTGTAACCGCCATAAGCAGCAATAATAAAAAGCTAAGCATCGAAATCACAATATATGGAACCTGCTTACCTAATAAAAATTCAGTTTTGGTAACAGGCGTAACATATAAGTTAATTATCGACCCCATCTCTTTTTCACGCACTACGGATAGTGCAGCTAACATCGATGGAATCATTAATAATAAAATAGGAATAACCGCCGGTACCATAGCTTGTAAACTTTTGATATCGGGATTATAACGATATCGAGTTTCGATATTTGCCAATGAACTTGATGTTGTTCCGGTAGTCATTTTAATTTTGTCACTTAACCAAGCAAGATGCATTCCTTGTACATATCCTTTAATCGTATCGGCACGCAAAGGCATTGCACCATCAATCCATATTCCAATACTAACCGGATCACCACGTTGAATATCTCGACCAAAATTTGGTGGAATCTCAATAGCTAATGCTATCTCATTACTTCTCATCCTATGATCCATATCATCATAATCAAGGATTGGCGGTTTCTCGATAAAATAGCGCTTAGATCCAGAAAGATTGGTAATATAATTTTGACTGGTAATAGTTTGATCACGATCTAACACCGCAAAATTTAAATCTTCTACATCCATGGTGATACCATAGCCCATTACCAACATTAAGATAGCTGAACCTAAAAGTGCCAACAAAGCTCGCAATGGATCGCGCGATAGCTCTAAAGTTTCACGCCACATACACCCAATCATACGAGTTAAGCTAAATCCCTGTAGGTGAGCATCTTGCGTTGTACTAGCTTGTTTATTGGTTAAAGTTTTAGGCTCTTCACTTGCTTTTTCATCACTATTGGTATCATCTGCACCAGCATCAACTAAATAACGAATAAAAGCTTCTTCCAGCGTTTTAGCATTTTTGGAATGGATGATATTATCAGGAGTATCACTGGCTAATACTTTACCAGCATGCATGAGTGAAATCCTATCACAGCGTGCCGCCTCATTCATAAAATGGGTAGTAATAAATACCGTAACTTTATCTTTTCGGGAAAGTTCGATAATTAAACGCCAAAAGTCATCCCGA
Organism: Gilliamella sp. B2911; assembly: GCF_026536965.1. Lineage (NCBI taxonomy): Bacteria > Pseudomonadati > Pseudomonadota > Gammaproteobacteria > Orbales > Orbaceae > Gilliamella > Gilliamella sp. B2911. The sequence goes on from NZ_JAFNNA010000015.1 coordinate 37,237, forward strand.
GCAATGGGATCAACCCCGGAAGTCGGTTCATCTAGGATAAGAATCTCAGGATTATGAACCACCGCAACAGATAAAGAAAGTCTTTGCTTAACCCCTAACGGTAGACTATCTGGTAAACTTTTTAATTCATTTTCCAAGCCAAAACGCTTAACTAACTCCTCAACTCTTGCAGGAATTTTGCTTTCTTCAATACCAAATAGACGGGCATGTAAAACTAAGTTTTGTTCAACCGTTAATTCACTGTAAAGCGAAAAAGCCTGAGACATATAACCTAAATGACGTCTAACATTAATATCACTTGCATCAACCGGTTTACCAAATAACCAAGCTTCACCTGAGGATATTGGTAATAACCCTGTTAACATCTTCATCGTTGTGGATTTACCGCAACCATTAGATCCTAAAAAACCAAATATTTCGCCTTGTTTAATTGAAAAGTTAACATGGTCAACCGCAACAAAATCACCAAATTGCTTGGTTAAACCTTTTGCCTCAATCGCCACTTGTAAATCTTTATTTAAATCTAATGGGGGAATTTCAACCGATTCATAACCTTCTCTAGCATCTTCTGGCATTAATTGGATAAAGGCATCATCTAAATTATCTTTACCAGTTTTGGCTAATAATGCTTGAGGCGTGCCTGTTTCAAGAATCTTACCGCCATACATTGCAACCAGCCAATCAAAGTTTTGCGCTTCATCCATATAAGCTGTTGCAACAATCACACTCATTTGTGGTCGTTGTTCACGAATTTTATTGATTAATTGCCAGAATTGCGCGCGAGAAAGAGGATCGACCCCTGTTGTTGGTTCATCAAGAATAAGTAAATCAGGATCATGAATCAAGGCAGAACATAAGCTGACTTTTTGTTTCATCCCTCCAGAAAGGCGACCAGCGGGTCTAGATAAAAAAGGATACAACCCAGTGCTTTTAGTTAACTCATCAATACGACGTCGCCTTTCAGCAGCATCGTTACCAAATAAACGAGCAAAAAATTGCAAATTTTCTTCGACTGAAAGTGTAGGATAAAGGTTTTTCCCTAATCCTTGTGGCATATAAGCAATACGGGTACAGACGTTTTTACGATGGGATTTATCTTTCATGTCACCATCTAAAACGTAAACTAATCCCTCTTGAATGACATGTGCGCCCGCTATTAATGATAATAAGCTAGATTTACCAACACCATCAGGACCAATTAGTCCCACCATACATCTAGGCGGGATGGCAATACTAACATCATTAAGCGCACACGTTTTTTTATAATGTAACGATACATTACTTACATTTACAACAGCATCATCAATGGCCTTACCTTCAGCAAGTAACGTCAAATCCTTTTTATTTGACTCTGACATATGCTATCTCCAATTATTTAGTTTGGCATTTTGCAACATCAGATAAACCTGAAGGCCACTCCGTATTAGGATCTAGTCTTACCCAAGCCACACCAGGAAGGCCGGTTTTAACATGAGTTATATAGCATTTTAACAATTCTGGGCTTAATTGTGCTTTCACTCTAAACATGAGTTTTTGACGTTCATCTTTAGTTTCAACAGTTTTAGGCGTAAATTGCGCAACGCTTGAGACAAATGAAATTTTGGCTGAAATTGCTTTATTGGGTAAAGCATCAAGAACCAATCTTACTTCGTCACCAATTCCGACTTTACCTGCAATTGTTTCTGGTAAAAAGAAAGTTAAATAAACATCTGAAAGATTAACCAGATTTAACACTTTACCGCCTGAAGGTAAAACTTCACCGGGTTGAGCGATTCGATATTGAATACGTCCATCAACAGGCGCAGTTAATGTACTGTCATCAATATCCGCTTGGATTTGATTAATATTAGCTTGCGCTACGTTTATAGCTGATTTAGCACTTTCTACTCCGGCTTGTGCAGCTTCAATGGCTGCATCGGCAGCGGTAACTTGTGATTTAGCAGAGTCTAATGCTGCTTTTGCACTATTTACTTTAGCGGTATCATCATCAAATTGTTGAACTGAAATTGCCCCTTTTTGATAAAGGGCTTTTGTTCGTTCTAAATGCTTATTGGCAATATCTAAATCACTTTCTCTTTGAGTAACGCCAGCTAAAGCAGCCACTTTGTCACTCATTTTTAAGGCAACTTGAGCTCTAGATGTTGCTTCATTACTCAAGGCTTGTCGATATTGTGCTTGAGCTTCATTTAACTGAGCTTGTAATGTATCTGTTTGCATAACAACTAAAGGTTGACCCGCCTTAACAAAATCACCCTCATCAACATTAATTTTTTCAATTCTACCGGCTAACTTGGCTGAGATATTGATTTCAGTTGCTTCGATACGTCCATTACCGCTAGTAAAATCTGAACCATATCCATCAGGCTTAAATTGTTGCCATAAGATAAATCCAATAGCAACAACTACAACTGCGATAATAATCCATTTTTTATTTATTTGTTTCATGAATAACACCTATTCTAAAGTAACAATTTATAATAAATATTAACGAAAAATTTAACCGTTATAATCTATTTATTTTCAATTTACGCATAATAGCAAATGTTTTTTACAAATAGAATCGACTCTAAATGTAAACGCAGTAAATGCTAAAAATCAGTAAATTACTATTGGGAAAAGTTAGCATTAGAAAATCATCACCATTAATCACTCTAATTCGATCTAAAAAAGTGTTATCACAGCTAATAAATTCTTTTATAACGCATCAATATCGATCTCAACTTTAAATGGAAAGTGATGTACATTCACTAAAATGGCAACCTAAAATAATTTAATCTTCACTTTCTATTATTTTATAAGTGATTAATAATTAATTTTTTAATTCATGCTGATATAAAATAAGCTATCATGTAAACCATTTTGAATTATCGTATTTTGAATCTTAGTATTTTGCATTCTAGTATTAACGCAAAGCGCATTGAACAAAGAATGATGAAAACTAAACGTTATTATTTAATAAGGTGAATTTATGGCAATCCCCTCTTTTTTGACAATTTATAATGAATTGATATCCACTCCAACTATTAGTAATGTCACCAACGAAAAATTGGATTATTCCAATAAACCTTTAATAGACAAATTAGCGACATGGTTTGCGGATTTAGGATTTAATGTTGATGTTCAAGCCGTCCCTAACACACGTCATAAATTCAATATGCTGGCAACTTATTCAAATAGTGAAAATAAAAGCCAAGGAGGTCTATTACTAAGTGGCCATACCGATACGGTTCCTTTTGATGATGGGCAATGGAGCAAAGATCCATTTAAGTTAACCGAAGATAATAACAAACTTTACGGACTAGGCACGGCCGATATGAAAGGATTTTTTGCTTTTATTCTAGATGCTTTGCGAGATATTGATCTAAAAAAACTCACCAAACCAATTTATGTACTAGCTACCGCAGATGAAGAAACCTCAATGGCTGGTGCATCATTTTTTGCCAAACAAACTCAATTAAAACCTGATTGCACCATAATTGGCGAGCCTACTTCACTAATTCCTATACGAGCACATAAAGGGTTTATTTCCAATTCAATAAAAGTGATAGGAAAATCAGGTCACTCAAGCGATCCAGACAAAGGTATTAATGCTATAGAAATTATGCATTTAGTCATTGAACGTCTATTAATCCTTAAACAAAAATTCAAAGAACAATATCATAATGAAGGCTTTAGTGTCCCCTATCCAACTCTGAATTTAGGTGTGATTCATGGCGGTGATGCTGCAAACCGAATATGCGGATGTTGTGAATTAATTATTGATATAAGAGTATTGCCTGATAATGATGTTGACTCGATCTATAACGCATTATGTGAAACATTAAAACCCGTCATGGATAAATACCCTAATCGTATTTCAGTAGAATATGAAGTATCACCCATTCCAGGATACGAATGTAAAAAAGATCACCCCGCATTGCAACACATTGAAAATTTAGTGGGTCATCAAGCACAAACTGTCAATTACAGTACTGAAGCGCCTTATTTAAATCAAATTGCGCCAACCATAGTTTTAGGTCCTGGCTCTATTGAACAAGCTCATCAACCAGACGAGTTTATTTCAATGGACTTTATAAAACCAACAAAATTAACGATAGAAAATTTGATCAAAGATTTCTGTCTTTAATCATATAAAAACGCCGACATCGTCGGCGAATGAAATTGCTTTAAATTAGGATAATTTGTCATCTTTATGGTTATTTCCCCATTGGCAAAGCATATCTAAAATCGGTACCAAAGATTTACCTCGGTCTAATAACCCATATTCCACTTTAGGGGGAATTTGCGGATATTCTTTTCTGAAAATCAATTTATCCCTTTCCATCTCTTTTAAAGTATTACTTAGCGTTTTAAATGAAATGTCATTAATACTTCGTTTAAGTTCATTAAATCGCATTGATGGTTGATTTTCGTTTAACCAATAAAGAATAACAATCTTGTACTTTCCTCGAATCATTGAGAGTGTGTAATTAAATCCACTATTCTCAAAATGATCTTCGGCACAATGATGATTTTCCATGTTTACACTCTCCCTAAAGATAGTACATAACTGTAATTACCGTACTTTAAAAATAATTGTATCAATACTATGATGACTCAATTATAAATAGATAAGAGATATTTACAATGAAACGGACTTTAGTGATTATTGCTCACCCAGATTTAGCTTCTTCAAATGTTAACCGATGCTGGTTTAATAAATTAAATCAATATCATGATCAAATAACCTTACATGATCTTTATTCACACTACCCCTCACGTAAAATAGATCCGAGTTTTGAGCAAAACTTAATTGAAAATCATCAAAACTTAGTTATTCAATTTCCAATATATTGGTTTAATTGCCCGCCATTATTAAAACAGTGGCTGGATGAGGTTATGACTTATGGTTGGGCATTTGGTTCTTCAGGAAACAAATTAAAAAATAAAAAAGTAGGATTAGCGGTTTCGGCGGGGATAAAGGAAGCTGATTACTGCGAATCTGGACATTATAAATATACGCTCGAGCAAATTCTAAGACCATTCGAATTAACAATGAATTATGTTCAAGCTGATTATCAGCCCATTTTTGCGATTTATGGCGCGAATAATGAGCCAGATTACCCAGATAAAATCACAAAAAACGATATAGAAAAAAGTGCCGATAATTATGTAAATTGGATGAAAAAATTAGGGATATTAATTTAGAATTTATCACTAAACTTTCTTAATACACCTAATTAAGAAATATCCTTGGCTAAAAGATAGTAAATATAGCGCATTTTATTCAAGATCTCCCAAGGAGATTTATTAATCTTATTCTGTATAGAAAAATAAGACGGTATAGACTCCTTGATATTTTTTACAAAATCGAGGCTCTCGAAAATTAATTATCTTTTTAACAAAGGATGTTAACTCATACAGAATCAGCTAACCGACAAAATTGGCTTATCATACTATATTTGAAAAAAAGTGACGGTATAGACTCCTCAATATTTTTTACAAAATCTTGGCTTTTTAAGAAGAATTATTTTTTTACGAAGGAAGCTAACTCATACAAAATTAAATAACCGACAAAATTGGCTCATCATACTATATTTGAAAAAAAGCGACGGTATAGACTCCTCAATATTTTTTACAAAATTGAGGCTTTTTAAGATGAATTATTTTTTACGAAGGAAGCTAACTTATACAAAATCAACTAGCCGACAAGATCGGCTCATTTTACTATACTTCAAAAGTAGCAAAGTCAGTTGCGATTTCAGTGGACGCAAAAATATTCCTAGCCTCACTGACTAATTTTGTTTTGTCATTCAAGCTATAGCGAGGACTAATATGCGTAATAATAAGGCGCCTTGCATCAGCTTGTTTGGCAATAGTTGCCGCGTGTACAGTTGTGGAATGTCCTCGTTCAAGCGCCTTTTCTTCAAGAGCTTGCTCTTGGGTTGCTTCATGGATTAACAAATCGACATCCTGAGCTAAATCAATTGAAGCCTGACAAGGAATGGTATCGCCTAAAATAGCAATTTTTTTACCTTTTCTAATGGTTTCTAGATAGTCCTTACCATGAATAATCCTACCATCTTCTAACGTAACGGTTCGACCTTCTTTTAAATCACGATAAAAAGAACCAATGTGAATGTTATCCTTTTTTAACTTATCAATGTCCAATGACGCTGGCAGATCTTTTTCAATAATCCGATACCCAAAACACGGAACACGATGCGCTAATAATTTGGCTTCAACGCGAAACTTATTATCCTCAAAAACCAAACCATCTTGCTCAAGTTCAATAATATTTAAAGGATAAGTCAGCCAAGAATAACTAATATCAATAACAGTTTGAATAAATTGCTTAATGCCTTTTGGACCAACTAAGGTCAATGGCGATTGGTTTTGCATCAAAGAACGAGTGGTTAACACGCCAGGTAAACCAAACAGATGATCACCATGTAAATGTGTCAAAAAAATCATCTCTAATTTAGCCAGACTAAATTTGGCCTTTTGCATTTGCATTTGAGTCGCTTCACCGCAATCAAAAAGCCATAAACGCCCTCTTTCCTGCCGGAGATCAAGCATAATACTGCTAACATTGCGTTCAGCTGTTGGTGACCCAGCACTCGTTCCTAAAAAAGTTAATTTCATAAAAGATTAAACGTTTTTGCGCTCAATGGTTTGTTCACCCCAGAAGAGTTTGTCTGCTTTAGTTTTGGAAAAAGCGAGTTTTAAGACTTCATCGCTACCTTCTTCCCAAATTTGCTCAGCGAGTTTTTCATCATTTTTAGCTAATTCAAAAATAGCTTCAGCTATCTCAATAGAAGTTTCACGAATGCTGGCCCAAGATCGAATTTCATGTATTTCTTTTTTGGTACTATTCATATTTGTTCTCCTTATTTGCTAAGATTAGATGTAAAATAAACCCAATTGGTACAAAACACAATAGGTGGTATTTTTTATGCTAACAATTATTTCTCCATCCAAAACGCTTGATTATCAAACTCCTTTAATTACCAAACAACATAGCTTACCCGAATTTTTAGAATCGACTAAACAACTTATTGATATTTGTAAAAAACTTAGCAGTGATGACTTGGCTAAATTAATGTCGATCAGCCCAAAACTTGCCACTACCAATTATGAACGTTTTCAGAACTGGCATACTGACTTTAATTTTGATAATGCAAGGCAAGCTATTTTGGCTTTTAAAGGTGATGTTTATGAGGGGTTGCATGTTGAAGATTTTAATGATGCCGATCTAAAATTTGCGCAATCTCATTTACGCATTCTATCAGGATTATATGGCTTGTTACGACCACTTGATTTAATTCAACCCTACCGTCTAGAGATGGGTATTCGCCTTAAAAATGGTAATAATACTAATCTATATCAATTTTGGGGGGATAAGTTAACAGAGTGTTTAAATCACGAGTTGGCAAAATCAACCAATCCAACGTTAATTAATTTAGCTTCTAATGAATATTTCAAAGCAATTAAACAACTCAAAGCGAAGGTTATTCAACCCATCTTTTTAGATAAAAGTAAAAATGATTATAAAGTGATCAGCTTTTATGCTAAAAAAGCACGAGGTTTAATGAGTCGATTTATTATAAAAAATAGCATTAATAACAGTGACGATATTAAAAGTTTTAATTTAGAAGGCTACCAATTTGATTCAAAACGCTCAACTGAATTAGAATGGTACTTCACCCGAAATCACGCATAAAAGTAACATGGAATTTCTAATCACATTATGGCAACAGTTTTTAACTACATTGCCTCTGTTCGTTTTGATTTTATTAGGCTACATAGCAGTTAGAGCGGGTCGTTGGCAAAAAACAGTGACCGATAGTGTTACCAAATTTACGTTTTATATTGCCTTCCCAATTATGTTATTTCAGATTATGAGCCATTTTTCAGAGCATTCTGAAATTGATGCCAATCTTTTGTTGGTCTTTTTTGGTGGCTCATTTATTGTGTTTGCATTGGGCTGTTTTATTGCGGTTAAATTTTTTAAACTCAATGGCTCGCAAAGTACCATGTTTGCAATGGGTGGAATTTATACCAATACTGTGTTTGTGGGCATACCAATTATCAAAATGTTATTAGGCGAAAAAGCCATTCCGATTGTTGCTATTATTGTGATTTTTAATGCGTTAATTTTATGGACATTAGCCACAGTATCCATCGAATTTGTCCAGATGGGAAAATTATCGACTAAAGGATTTATAAAAGCATTTAAAAATGTAGCAAAAAATCCGATTATTATTGGTATTTTTGCAGGAATAGTTGTCAATTATGTACACATTCCACTACCTTTCTTCATCAATCAAGCGACGAAGATGGTAAGCGATATGACAGCGCCTCTCTCATTAATCGTTTTAGGAATGGGACTTGCTGAATATAAGATCCGCGATGATTTACCGATCACAATAGCCATTTGTGTTTTAAAACTATTTATCTTACCGATTGTGACCTATATTTTAGCGATAATAGTCGGATTACCACTTTTAGAACTGCAAGTTATTGTATTACTAAGTTCGGTATCAATTGCGATAAATTGTTATATGATGGCAAGACAGTTTGAGGTATTGCAAGGTCCTATTGCTTCAAGTTTATTGATATCAACGGCATTATCATCCGTGACAACACCGCTAATTCTATCAATAATGTTACAGTTTGCTTAGAAAAATTAATTTGCCTCTAGCTTTTTGAATTTATGATGCAAGATCAAGGCAGAAACAATAATTGCACTACCTAGCGCAAATCGGCCCCAATCAATCGATTGGTGCCAAATAATAACATTAACTAAAATACCAGTTGGAATAACCAAATTATTCATAATGGCAAGCGTACCCGAATCGACTTTGGTTGCGCCATAATTCCATAAAAAATAGCATAATCCAGATGCCACAACCCCAAGCCAAATAATTATCCCCCATTGTAATTGGGTAGTGGGTAGTTTTTCGGGATTGCCAAATAAAAACCAGCCAATACTAGCCACCAGTATTGCGCCTAAATAGACCCATGCAAAAGCTTGATGTTGCGGTAATGGATAAAGCTCCATAATACGTTTATATCCAACCTGCCCCAAGGCAAAAACTATATTAGCGCCCTGAATCAGGAGAAAACCGATAATAAAATCTCGACTAATATGATCGTAACGAATAACGGCTGCGCCAATTACAGCTATAACAGCGGTTAATAGGTAAACAAGTCTGAGTCGATGTCCTTGCAAGAAATCATAAATTAGCGTGACATAAATTGGCGTTGAAATAGTAAATAATAACACTTCAGGCACTGAAATATATTGGAAAGAGTTGTAATAAAAAAAGTACATAATACCTAATTGACAAGCACCAACGCCCATCAACAACACCATCTGTTTTACAGAAATACCTTTAAAGCGTAAAAAAGGAATAAAGGTTATAAAAGCCAGCAAGACGCGCATTACAACTGCAAACCACGTATCAACTTGCCCACTTAAATGAACAGCAATAAAACTAAATGAAAACGACCAAACTATCGTTACAAAAATAAGATAATACATATTAAATTCTTATTGATAAAAGAAAGTTTGGCATAGTATCAATTCGGCTTATTAATGTAAACAGTAATAAGGATGATATGTTTACTAATCAAAAAAAGTTGAGGAGCGGGGTTTTTGAAACATAAATTTAGTAACAAAAGTGCTAAAAATCGCTTTATTATGGCATAATGTGCGCCAAATCACAGTTTAGCCACTTCACTTTAAGCTTATGAAAAATGCTTCAAGTACGAGTTGCACAAATCAATTCGAGAGTAATTATCCGTGTTAACAACAAGTAATATCACAATGCAATTTGGCAGTAAGCCACTATTTGAAAACATTTCAGTAAAATTTGGTAATGGTAATCGTTATGGATTAATCGGCGCAAATGGTAGTGGTAAGTCCACGTTTATGAAAATTATTGGTGGTGATCTTGTGCCAACCTCAGGTAATGTTTCACTTGATCCACATGAACGATTAGGTAAACTTCGCCAAGATCAATTTGCTTTTGAAGAATATAGCGTACTTGATACCGTCATTATGGGGCACACCGAATTATGGCAAATTAAACAAGAGCGAGACCGTATCTATTCATTACCTGAAATGAGTGAGGAAGACGGTTTTAAGGTTGCAGATTTAGAAACCCAATATGCTGAAATGGACGGTTACAGCGCTGAATCACGCGCGGGTGAATTACTCCTCGGAGTGGGTATACCAATTGAGCAACATTATGGATTAATGAGTGAAATCGCTCCGGGTTGGAAATTGCGAGTATTACTAGCCCAAGCCCTATTTTCTAATCCAGATATTTTATTACTCGATGAACCGACCAATAACTTAGACATCGATACTATTCGCTGGTTAGAAGATACCTTAAATGAACGTGAAAGCACGATGATTATCATATCGCACGATCGTCATTTTCTTAATATGGTCTGTACTCATATGGCTGATATGGATTATGGGGAATTACGTATCTATCCTGGTAATTATGATGATTATATGACCGCCTCTACTCAAGCGAGAGAACGGCTATTAGCAGATAATGCAAAAAAGAAAGCACAAATTAGTGAACTACAATCGTTTGTTAGTCGTTTTAGTGCTAATGCGGCAAAATCCAAACAAGCAACCTCACGTGCACGACAAATCGAGAAAATCAAATTAGAAGAAGTGAAAGCATCAAGCCGACAAAATCCGTTTATTCGTTTTGAACAAGATAAAAAACTGTTTCGTAATGCTCTGGTCGTTGAAAATCTCACCAAAGGATTTGATAACGGACCACTATTTAAAAATCTCAATTTAATGGTTGAAGTTGGCGAAAAAGTGGCTATTTTGGGGACTAATGGTATTGGTAAAACTACCCTACTAAAAACCCTTATGGGCGAATTAGTGCCAGAACAAGGTGATATTAAATGGTCAGAAAATGCCAATATTGGCTATTACGCACAGGATCATGAATACGAATTTGACGAGGATCTAACCGTATTTGATTGGATGAGTCAATGGAAACAACCAACCGATGATGAACAAGCAGTGCGCAGCATTTTAGGTCGCTTATTATTTTCACAAGATGACATTAAAAAGCAAGTTAAAGTATTATCTGGTGGTGAAAAAGGACGTATGCTATTTGGTAAATTAATGATGCAACGTCCAAACATTATTGTCATGGATGAACCAACCAACCATTTGGATATGGAATCAATTGAATCGTTAAATATGGCATTAGAACTTTATCAAGGAACGCTATTTTTTGTGTCGCACGATCGTGAATTTGTTAGCTCACTTGCAACAAGAATTGTTGAAATCACGCCGGAAAAAGTCATTGATTATACCGGTAATTATGAGGATTATTTGCGTAGCCAAGGAATTGAGTAACGTTAAAATCCATAAAAATAGCCACATTAGTGGCTATTTTAGTATTTATTCAATTTAGAAATTAAAATTCTAATTCATCCCACCAAATATCAATTAAATTGCTGGTTTTGACATTTTTTAAGCCATGGCTTTCAAGCCATTTAGTGACAACGTCACGATTTTCTTCAGTACAATTACCCAATTTTTGCGTACAAATAATACCTTTCCAGTTTAAATACCCGCTACCTTCGTAAGCCAAACCGTTTGCTTGTATTGCTTCAATGATGAATTGATCAACAACGTTATCAATAGTGTCTTCACTCGTCCCTTCGTCAAATGACCAACTTACGGTAAAACCTAACTCTTTAAACTCTTCAATATGTAATTTTTTTCTTAAACGACGACTGCGATTAACCTTAGCCATAATAATATCCTTCTACTTTAGAAAATTTAGTTAGTTTTAGAATATGTATGATGGCTAGATTGCTTCATACTATTCTGGTTATTTTTAGAAGTTCGAGTTTTATCAACACGTCTTCTTTTTGCTGGAGCAGGCTTGGCTTTTTTTGCTGGCTCCGCTTTAATTCGAGGATCGACTTCAAATCCTTGAGTAAAAATTTCTGGAATCGTTTTTTTAATCAATTTCTCAATTGATTTTAATTGAGCAAGCTCATCAATACAAACTAATGATATTGCCTGCCCCTGATTTTGTGCCCGTCCTGTTCGACCGATACGATGAACATAATCTTCTGCAACTTGAGGTAATTCATAATTAACAACATAAGGCAATAACTCAATATCTAAGCCTCTGGCAGCGATATCGGTAGCAACGAGGGCGCGTATTTGTCCTGACTTAAAATCAGCCAAAGCTTTAGTTCTTGCTCCTTGGCTTTTGTTACCATGAATTGCCGAGGCTTTAATACCATCTTTAGTAAGCTGTTCGGCAAGATGATTAGCGCCGTATTTCGTTCGCGTAAAAACTAATACCTGTTGCCATTGGTTTTTACCAATTAAATAAGAAAGAAGTTCACGTTTACGGCGTTTATCAACTCGGTGGATATATTGAGTAATTTGCTCAGATGCACTATTGGTTTTGGCTACAGCGATCGATTCAGGTGAATTTAAAATTGTATTAGCTAATGATTTTATTTCATCTGAGAATGTCGCTGAAAAAAGTAAGTTTTGTCGCTTTTTAGGTAATTTAGCGATCACGCGACGAATATCATGAATAAAGCCCATGTCTAACATGCGATCCGCTTCATCAAGTACTAATATTTTTACTGTAGAGAGATCCACCGCATTTTGATGAACCAAATCTAATAGCCGACCCGGTGTTGCAATTAAGATATCCACCCCACCTCGAAGTTTCATCATTTGAGGATTGATACTTACTCCACCAAACACCACCAAAGAACGAATAGATAGATATCGGCTATAATCCCGAATATTTTCACCTATTTGTGCAGCTAATTCACGAGTGGGCGCCAAAATTAGCGCATATAAAGGACGCTTTCCTCTTTTAGGTTCTGTATTAAGTTGCTTTTCATGCAATTTTTGTAAAATAGGTAAACCAAACCCCGCTGTTTTTCCTGTACCAGTTTGAGCACTCGCCATTAAATCTTTACCTGACAAAATTACTGGAATAGCTTGTTGTTGAATGGGGGTTGGATCGGTATAGTTTTGTTCTTCAATAGCTTTTAAAATCTTGGCATCTAAGCCAAGAGAGTCAAATGACATGCAATGATTCCTAAATAAACGTGAAATAAATTATTCAAATCTATTATAAAGCAATTCAATAATAAATGTTTGAATATTTAACGAGGCATAGAACAGACACCATTTAGCGATTTATATTGGCAATGATTTTCTCTCTTTCTTCTCTATTAAAATTAGATAGATCAATCTAAACTCAATTTTGAGGCTGCCAAACAATGGTAATTAAATACTTTATTATATTTTTTGTTTATTCATAAAGACTTTTAAAAAGTTTTAAGCTATATTTTTAACTAATTGAGTTAACATTATTTATGCTTTAAACTTAATTAAGTTTAAATCAATTAATAGAATTTGATAAAATAAATGCCATGATTTATAAAATGTTTTTTATAAAAAACATATAGATGATATTTATTATCATTCTCATTTATGTTACTATCTCGCTCCTAATCCCAATAAATTAATGGACTAAATATGTTTTTTAATTTCACTCGTATAAAAAATCTACTTTTAGCATTAGTTTTAGCTAGCGTTAGTATTAACTGTTTTGCTAAAGATGATATAACTTTTGCTAATTTTCGTGATATTCGTGACTTAAACCCTCATCTCTATTCCGGTGAAATGTGGGCTCAAAATATGTTGTATGAATCATTGGTTCATTATAACGAAGATGGCACTTTTTCACCTTGGCTTGCAGAAAGCTGGACTATTACTAACGAAGGTAAAACTTACACGTTCAAGCTAAGAAAAGACGTGACATTTAGTGATGGCGCAAAATTTGATGCGCACAGTGCAAAACTGAATTGGGATGCCGTGTTATCAAACAAAGTTCGTCACACTTGGCTTGAAATGGTTCGCTTAATTACTGAAATCAAAGCAGTAGATGATTATACCTTACAAGTTAACCTTTCCGAACCCTATTACCCTTTTATGATTGAAATTGCCGTAACCCGACCGATGCGCTTTATTTCACCAAATTCTATGATTGATGGTGAAACTAAAAATGGCGTTAAATCTTACATTGGTACCGGCCCTTATGTATTAGGTGATCATAAGAAAGATCAATATGCAGTGTTTAACGCTAATCCAACTTATTGGGGAACTAAACCATTACTCAATAAAGTGACCATGAAAGTTATTGCTGATAACCAAAGCCGACTAATGGCACTCGAAAAAGGTGAAATCGATCTCATCTATGGTAAAAATATGGTTGATGCAGATTCATTTGAACGTTTTTCAACAATGGATAAGTTTCAGACTTTAATGTCTAAACCTGTATCTAGTCGAATTGTATTAATGAACACGACTCGTGACCAACTAAGTGATGTTAATGTCCGCCAAGCGATTGAACATATCATTAGTAAAAAAGATATTTCAGAAGGTATTTTCAATAATAGTGAAGCACCTGCTGATACTTTAATGGCAACCAATATTCCTTATGCTAATATTGGGTTAAAACCTTATGTATATGACACTAAATTAGCCGAAACGCTACTTGATAAAGCGGGTTGGGTAAAAGTTAAAGGCCAAAATTATCGTCAGAAAGATGGCAAACCTTTTGAAATCACACTTTATTATGATAGTAACACCGCTTCACAAAAAACAATTGCTCAATATATGCAAGATGAGTTTGAGCAAGTTGGATTAAAGCTTAATATTCACGGTGAAGAAGAGCAAGGTTATCGTGATCGCCAAAAAGCGGGTGATTTTGATATGGTATTTGATATCTCATGGGGTACACCATATGATCCACAATCATTTTTATCCGGTATGAAACTACCTGTTTATGGTGACTATATGGCTCAACAGGGCTTAAAAGAGAAACCGCAAATCGATGCAAGTATTAGTAAAGCATTGATCTCAACCGATGAAAAAGAGCGACAAGATCTTTTCCGTTACGTGCTTGAAACATTACATAATGAAGCGGTTTACATACCATTAACTTATGAACGAAATCGGGCTATTGCTGTTAAATCTTTAAAAGGAATTGAATTTGCGCCTTCTCAATTTGATATTCCATTTGAGAAAATGCATTTTTAGTACATAAATATTTTTGATCAATAATGTTAAATTATATTGTTAAACGTTTAACGATGATGATACCGATATTATTCGGTATCTCTTTTATCGCTTTTTTGCTTATCAATCTAGCCCCTTCCGATCCTGCTGAAGTTGCCTTACGGTTAAATGAAATAATGCCAACCCCAGATGCTATTGAAAGTATGCGTCAGGAATTAGGATTAAATAAACCTTTTTTTGAACGATATTTTACTTGGCTATATGACGTTTTACATCTTGATTTTGGGCGTTCGTTTATTCATCGTGACAGATTAGTTTGGGATGAAGTTATCCGTAGCTTAATTCCTACATTAGTTTTAGCAATGTCGTCATTTCTATTTACACTTATTGTCAGTTTAGTTTTAGGTGTGTTATGTGCAATCTTTGCTAATTCAGCATTCGATCATATTGTTCGAATTATTATTTTTTTAGGTACCGCAATGCCTAGTTATTGGTTAGGTTTGCTATTTATTTGGCTGTTTGCTACTTATTTAGATCTATTGCCAACCAACGGGTATGGAACCTGGCAGAACCTGATTTTACCGACGTTAACTTTATCGTTTGTTTACATCTCAACGTATATTCGTTTTATCCGTAATAATATGCTGGAAAATATGCATAATTATTCGATCTTTTATGCCCGTAGTCGAGGTTTGAAAGAGAGAACAATCATTCTTAAGCATGTATTAGTCAATTCACTACATACCACAATTACCGCATTAGGTATGACCATTCCACAATTAATTGCAGGGTCTTTTGTTGTCGAATATATATTTTCTTGGCCTGGCTTAGGAAGATTATGTATAGCCGCTATTATGAATCGCGACTATCCAGTAATTCAGGCTTACATATTAATTATGGCCATTTTATTTGTAGTATGTAACTTTATTGTTGATGTTATTCATCAATGGTTAGATCCACGATTACGAAGTAATGGTGGCTCTGTATGAATTTAATTAAGCAAGTAATTAGCAATAAAACCGCTTTAGTTTGTTTGTTAATCATCATTACAATAATTGTTTTAGGTATATTAGCGCCTTATATTGCACCTTTTGATCCAAATAAAGTTCGCATAGTGCGAAAATATGCCGCTATATCGAGCGAGCATTGGCTTGGTTGTGACCACCTTGGACGTGATATTTTTTCTCGGTTACTTTATGGTATCCGTTCTACCCTATTCTTATCTCTGTTAACCATGATTATCACAATAATTGTTGGTAGTATCATTGGTCTTATTTCTGGTTATCAACGAGGTAAACTTGACGAATGTATTATGCGTCTTTGTGACATCATGTTGTCATTTCCGAGCCAAGTGATGATTTTAGCTATAGTTGGTGTTTTAGGTGTGGGTATTGAAAACATTATTATTGCTAATATTGTAGTCAAATGGGCTTGGTATAGTCGAATGATCCGAAGTTCAGTAATTAAATATAGCAGAAAAAACTATATCCTTTTTTCACGAGCAATTGGTGCACCACATTCTTTTATCATTTATCGTCATTTATTGCCTAATGTCATGTCCGAAGTAGTTATATTGGCTACCTTAGACACTGGCTGGGTGATATTGAATATTTCAGCGTTATCCTTTATAGGATTAGGCGTCCAAGCACCTACTGCCGAATGGGGACTAATGTTAAGTGAAGCAAAAAACGTAATGACTCAGCACCCTATGCAGATGGTTTATCCTGGTATAGCTATTTTAATTGTTGTAGCGGCATTTAATATGTTAGGTGATTGTTTACGAGATATCTTAGATCCTAAGGAAAAAACAGCATGAGTAGCCCATTGTTAGCAGTAAAGCAACTGACCGTTACGCTTAATAATGGTAACAAGTTACTTGATGATATATCTTTTACCGTCAATCATCATAAATGTTTAGGTATTGTTGGTGAAAGTGGCAGCGGTAAAAGTTTAACCTGCAAAGCAATCATCGGCTTATTAGAATCCTATTTTAGCGTGACAGGACAAATCCTGTTCAAACAGGCTAATTCAACTTTAGATCTGCTAAAACAGAATGAAAAGACATTAAGACCAATTCGCGGTAGTGCTATTTCGATAATATTACAACAACCTATGATTGCTTTTGATCCGCTTTATTGTATTGGCAAACAAGTAGTTGAAACCCTTCAAGCTCATCTCACTATCAATAAAAATGATGCTATTGCTAAAACCTTATTGATGATTGAAAATATAGGGCTCGATAATGCCAAAGAGATTTATAAAAAATACCCGCATCAGTTAAGTGGTGGTATGTTACAACGCATAATGATTGGTATGGCATTAGTACTTGAACCAGAGCTTATTATTGCCGATGAACCAACAACCGCATTAGATTCAATTAGTCAGTTTTATATTTTAAAAATGCTTGAAGAGATAAAATCTAAAACGACTATGATTTTTATTTCTCACGATTTAGGTGTAATTCATCATATTGCCGATGATATTATCGTAATGAATAAAGGTAAAATTGTTGAATCTGGCAGCCGTGATCAGATTTTTTATCATCCCAAACATGAATATACTCGTTACCTGATTGATACTCGCAAGCAATTATTGAATAAATTTAATACGGTTATTTATGCTAATAATCCAAATTTAATCTCGGAGACAATTTGATGCCACCGTTATTGCAAGTTGTAAATGTAAAAAAATCGTTTTTGAAACCTGGTATATTTAGCCATAAAAAAAACACAATTATCAAAAATGTATCATTCGATTTAAAACAAGGTGAGTGTCTTGGTATTATTGGTGAAAGTGGTAGCGGAAAAAGTACATTAGGAAAGCTGATTTTAGGCCTTGAGAAACCTGACAGTGGCAAAATCTATTTTAGCGGGCAAGATATTAACAAACGTACATGGAATAAAGCAGCTATACGCAAAAATATCAGTGCGGTATTTCAAGATTATAATTCTTCGGTTAATCCATACTTTAATGTCGGCCAAATTATTGCTGAGCCACTTGATATTTACGAAAAGCTATCAAAAGAGGAACGTCAGCATCGTATCAATGCGTTATTAGAACAAGTTGGATTAGACCATTCTTTTTATGAACGGTTTCCTCACGAAATGAGTGGAGGTCAATTACAGCGTGTATGCATTGCCAGAGCAATAGCTTGCTCGCCTCAATTTATTTTATTTGATGAAGCGGTAAGCTCGTTGGATATTTCTGTTCAAAGCCAAATCTTAACATTACTTGCCGATCTACAAAAACAGCTAAATTTGACCAGTATCTTTATCACGCATGATTTAACTACAATTACTTATCTTTGTGATAAAGTTGCATTTTTTTATCAAGGTGAAATCGTGGAATACGTTGATAAAATACAACAACTCAGTCAAGTTAAAAATCCTTATTCTAAACTGTTACTTGAATCAATTTTAGGTTTTTAAACAATGTCATCAACATCAAATTTGCAATATCAGTTTAAAGATTATATTAAATTAGTTATTCCATTTATTTTATCAACCATTACTACCCCTCTTCTTGGCGTGGTCGATACGGCTTTAGTCGGTCATTTACCCAATCCAGCTTTTATTGCTGGAATTGCGATAGGAACAGTAATATTTAATACTATTTATTGGTTATTTGGATTTTTAAGAGTAAGTACCACCGGTTTTGCCGCGCAAGCGTTGGATAATTGTTTGTTATTAAGATCGTCTCTTATACGGCCGCTTTTTATCGCAATCTTTTTAGGTTTGGCATTTATAATTTTTCAAAAATTGATTTTTGTTGCTTCAATGCACATCATCAAACCGAATCAAGATGTTCAACATTATGCTGATATCTATTTTTCTATATTAATTTGGGGGGCACCTTTTGTTCTGATTAATTATGTCCTAGTTGGCTGGTTAATGGGGATATCCAAAATAAAAGCCGTTCTGTTTTTACAAGTGTTTATTAATTTACTCAACATTTTGATGGCAGTAATTTTTGTTTGGTGGTGTCATTGGGACATTAAAGGCGTAGCATTTGCAACATTAATTGCACAAATATGTTGCACTTTAGTCGGTATTTGGTTTACCTGCCGTTATTTGCCTAAAAGTGAACAAAAAGTGGATTTAAGATCTATTTTGTCATGGCAATCATTAAAAGGTGTAATTCTAGTAAACACTAATTTAATGATTCGGACTATCTGCTTATTAATTGTAACTAACCACTTTATTTCTATTGGTTCAACGTTCAATACTGAAGTTTTAGCCGCCAATGCCATTTTATTTCAAGTTCACTATATGATGGCTTATCTATTTGACGGTTTTGCTAATGCTTCCAGCGTTTTCAGTGGACGAGCTAAAGGAAATAAAAATATCCACCTTTACAATCAAACTTTACGGTGGTCACTACAAGCCTGCATTATTTGCCCAATTATCTTAATTGCAATTTGGCTAACCTTCGATACAACCATCATAAAGTTATTAACCAATCAAACTAATATCATAACGCTATCGCTTCAATATCAATATTGGTTAATCATTTTTCCAATTGTTGCATCGGGTGGATTAATCTATTATGGTGTTTTTTCTGGAATCAGTTATACAACATCAATACGCGACTCAATGCTATTGGCGTTATTGGTTTGGTTTGTAGCACAATACATTGCTGTACCAATCTGGGGAAACCAGGGTTTATGGTTAGCTTATAATCTATTTAGTTTTGGTAGGTCGATATTTTTAATTATCTGGATTAAAAAATCACGAGCCTATATTTAATTAAAAATGATAGCCAAATAGAAAACGTACTGCTATTAAGCTATGTTTTCAGCCCCTTCAATAAGGGAGGAAATTTGCATTCATGATTCAATCATAGACAAATTTCTTTTATTGATAATGTGACAGGAATTTTTCGTTTATCACTAAATTCAAACTGAAAAATAAAGCCGATATCATATGTATTTAATACATTAAATACGTCTGGTTTATCACAAAACTGACCTTTTATTCCTAATCTAACATTTTCTATAAATTCATTTAGTGCGGTATTTTTGCTATCAGTAGGCATTTTATATTCAAAAACAACATTATTGTGATTAGCTGAAATATTAGTTATTTCATAATCTGATTTGACTTTTAAAGGAAACTTTCCTTCATCGCCTAACAAAGATTTTTTTGCACTATCAGCTAATGCTTTGGAAATCTCAGCAGCATTATCTGTTTCAGACGCATGTACATTTGAAAATATTGCAAAACACAAAAATAAAATTGCCAATTTAATCACTTGCTTCATCATCAATACCTTAATCTAACAAATCTATAATTCCATTATTATAGTTTTAGAAATGATAACACATTTAAATTCTAACATAGTTTTATATAACTTTTTATTAAGTTGAAAGTTAATAATGTGTATATTTTTAACTATTTTAATCTTACCTTAAAACCAAAAAAGGTAACACATTGTGTTACCTTTTAAAGTCAAAAATTATTTTTTATTTGGATGAGGATCTTTAACTGAATCTCCTTGCCCACTAACTATATACCAACCATTTTTACTATGTGGTTTTTTATTATGATCCGGACAAGGGGGTAACGATTTCTTACTTTGGTTGGAATAAATATATCCACAGTCAGCACATTTATAAGTGCCAGCTGAAACATCACTACCGTATGCAGCAAATTTTTGTACCATTATAAGCTCCTCCAGTATATTTAAGATAAGCGAATGCTTATCAGCCATAGTTATAAGCTCTGATTAAAAAAAAAGCAAGTATGTTTTTTAATCATAGTCGATTTCACCGTTTTAAATAGATGGATTTAGTATCACTATTTGAAACATAAATTAAAAACTAACTTACAATCAATTTATTAATAAAAATACAGGAAATTTTGCAAAATCTTTCAGAAAACGCCTGTGTTTCAGTATAAAAATTGGGCCAGTTGAATATTTTTATCACCAAAATGAGTATGAGAATTTTATCTTGTATTATTTTAATGGTTAAAATTTAAATAAGGTTACAAGATTCAATTACCTAATTTAAGGATTATTAATTTAGATATATTGCCATTAGCAACTTTTAAACGATTAAACAAATTTATTTAAATAATCAGACGGCATTATTAATTTATTATTAAATGATATATTCAAATAAAAAGGGAACGTAATCCGCTCCCTTTTATAATTTCTGTTTAAAGAGCCATACCTTAAACATACAGATTTAAATATTATTCAGGGTGAAACACAAACCACTTGAGTAAATTGATTTTTTGTGCCACTTATATCATCACCTGTTACATCCACAATAAAATGTTGATTTGGAATTTGACTTGGGGTTGGTGAACTGGTCCAAAAAGCAAATACAGTCCAAGCATCGCCATAACCGGTTAAAGCCCCCCACTCTGAAGCCAACCCACCATTTATTTGTCTAATTTTCTTTTTACCATTTCCAGGATAGCCGCCCTCCCACCAACCAGGAACGTTACCGTTAGTCAGATCTGACACAATTGGCAATCTATAATTTGGCAAGCTTGCACAATAATTTTCTGCGTTATTATAATTGTTTTCTACCATATCGGCACCATTACTATCCGCTTGAGGAATAAACCAGTGGCGCAATTTAAAACGATAAATTGGAATAGTTTTTGCTTGATCAGCATAAATAGTAAATTGTGTTGGCACAAAACTCATTTTATATGAAGGAGAATTAGAGTTTGGCCCTTTTAACTTCACTATGGATATCCCATTATGCGTTGCACTGAATTCTAAATCAACATTAGAACTGTTAGGCGATTTGCTATAACTAAGTTGACGATAACTTGTCAGCCCCGCAACAATCAATCTAAAGCTAAGATCATTGGCGCCTGTTGCAGGAAAGTTAGATTCTGGATCATTAACATTTTGGACTAAAAAAGCACTTTTATCTGAATCCCACTGACCAGAAACACCGTTATTTTGTGTTAATGTTTTCGGTTGAACAAAACAAGTATAAATGGTACTAGAACCAACAGTGAGAATATAATTATCGTCTAAATCACTAAATTTTGCTGTATTTGGAACACCATATTGAGTTTGAATGCTACTGTTTTCAATTTTTAACTTGATATTATACGGCGCCAAACACTTATCAATAGCATCAGTCCGGGCAACTTTTTGACCAGTAGCACTAACAATTGTCATTTGGATTTTACCAGTTCCTGAATTTATCACATCACCATCATCATCCCGACCATAATTATAAGGTGCTTGCAATAGTTTGATAAAATCAATCGACTGGATTTTATCACCATCAATAGGAGTATCAACCGGCACTATAGTTTTTATATCAGCAAAAGTTGCAAGATTAGTGGGAAGTGCAATAGATAAGGGGTTATTATCATTATCCACAGGTGGCCTATTATGTTTAACTTCACGGCCGTTTTCTATATAACTTACCCAAGATAAGGCTTTAGTATCTGTGCTTTTTGTTTGACCATTATCAAATGTTAAATAAGGAGGGGTTCCATGAATAATATTGCTTGTCTTATTTGATAATGCTAAAACAGGACTTGACATACATACATACATACATACATACATACATACATACGATTATAAGTTAAATAACTAGAATGGCAAGAAAGAAGCTTGATAAATTTTCGTTTTTTCTCAAAGATAAATGATGAGGATTTTTCTTTATTGGCACTCACAATATCCGAGCGCTGACTATAACTTGACGGAAACATAAAACACTACTCCTTTACTACAATTAATAATACTCACCCTAAGTAATACTAAACCTATCTTTGACATTAAGATCTGTATGATTAAACCTAATATCGACATTTAAATCATAAAAGAGTAACAAGGTT